>NZ_MVPX01000257.1:0-32728 GCF_002043085.1 Gordonia sp. i37
ATGGTGCCGCCGGGGGAGAAGGCAGGTCGTAGCGTCGCGAGTGAGTCGATGCTGATGTCTTCCCGGATACCTTCGTCACGCTCGACGGTCACGGTCGAACGCCGCGAGCTCAGTTCGACGCCAACGACTTCTTCGGCAAAGATCCCCGAGGCCCACGCCTTGGCGGCGAGAATGTGTGACCGCTCGGCAAACGCATCCTGTTCGGCGCGGGTGACGTGCGAGTCCGACACTTCATTGATCTGCTCGGTGAGCAAGCCCATCGCCTGGTCGGTGAAGGAGTCGTGTAGGCCATCGGCGGCCATGTGATCGACAAGTGACGTATCGCCGTACTTGATGCCGGTCCGTGAGGTCAGAAGCATGTGCGGTGCACGGCTCATCGACTCCTGGCCACCGGCGACGACGAGATCTGCGTCGCCACACCGCAGCATCCGGTCAGCAGACACTATGGCGTCGATACCCGAGAGGCAGACCTTGTTGACCGTC
Organism: Gordonia sp. i37; assembly: GCF_002043085.1. Taxonomy (NCBI): domain Bacteria; kingdom Bacillati; phylum Actinomycetota; class Actinomycetes; order Mycobacteriales; family Gordoniaceae; genus Gordonia; species Gordonia sp. i37. The sequence continues at coordinate 484 of NZ_MVPX01000257.1, forward strand.
AGTGCTGGCACGGTCAACGGGATGCCTGCACCCGCTGCTGCCTGGCGTGCCGGGATCTGCCCGGTACCTGCGGTGAGGACCTGGCCCATGATCACATGGTCGACGTCGACGGCGTCGAAACCCGACTTCTGCAGAGTTCCACGGATCGCGGTTGCGCCCAATTGTGCGGCGGTCGCTGTGCTCAGCGCGCCGAGGAGGCGGCCCATGGGGGTGCGCGCACCGGCGACGATGACCGAATGACTCATCGCGCCAACCCCTCGTCGAGTGTGGTGATGAGGGGTGCTGCGGTCGCTGCCACGACGTCGTGGACGGATACGTCGGGCGCGGTCTCACGTAGACGGAAGCCGGCGTCGGTGACGTCGATGACTGCGAGGTCGGTGATGACCCGGTGCACGACGCGCTGACCGGTCAGTGGCAGTGAGCATTCGCTGACGAGCTTTGACGAGCCGTCGCGCGAGCGATGTTCCATCAGTACGATCACGCGTCGAGCGCCGTGCACGAGATCCATTGCACCGCCCATGCCCTTGACCATCTTGCCCGGCACCATCCAATTGGCGAGGTCGCCCTTCTCGGACACTTCCATGCCGCCCAGCACGGCGGTGTCGATGTGGGTTCCGCGGATCATGCCGAACGACAGCGCGGAGTCGAAGAATGCCGCGCCCGGCAGCGTGGTGACCGTCTCCTTGCCCGCGTTGATCAGGTCGGCGTCGACCTTCGCATCGGCCGGATACGGACCAGTGCCGAGAATGCCGTTCTCCGAGTGCAATACGACCTCCACACCCGCAGGGAGGAAGTTCGGGATGAGAGTGGGTAGCCCGATTCCAAGATTGACGTATTCACCGGGGGTGATCTCGGCTGCGGCACGCGCGGCCATTTCGGTACGTGACCAGCTCATCGCGCGGCCTCCTGTGTTGTTCGCTTCTCAATCCGCTTGGACTGTGGGCCGGTGTGTACGACACGCTGCACGAAGATGCCCGGCAGATGGACCGTGCCGGGGTCGATTTCGCCCGGCGCGACGAGTTGTTCGACCTGGGCGATGGTGGTCCGCCCGGCCATGGCAGCGAGAGGGTTGAAGTTCATCGCCGACTTGTTGAAGACCAGATTTCCTGCAGTGTCACCGATTTCGGCGTGGACCAGTGCGAAGTCGGCAACGATCCCCTCTTCGAGGACGTGCGGTTTGCCGCCGAACTCGCGCACCTCTTTCGGTGGTGACGCGAGCGCGATCTGGCCGTCCGGGGTATAGCGCCAGGGCAACCCGCCGTCGCTGATCGGGGTGCCGACACCTGCCGGTGTGTAGAACGCGGGTATGCCACATCCGCCGGCGCGCATGCGCTCGGCCAGAGTTCCCTGCGGTGTGAGCTCCACTTCCAGTTCGCCGGCGAGGTACTGGCGTGCGAACTCCTTGTTCTCGCCGACGTACGAGGCCGTGATGCGGCTGATTCGTCTGTCGCGCAGAAGAATTCCGAGCCCCCAGTCGTCGACTCCGCAATTGTTGGAGTAGACGCGTAGGTCGTCGGCGCCCGTGTCGTGTAGCGCTTCGATCAGCGCGTCGGGTATGCCGCAGAGTCCGAATCCGCCGACGGTCAACGTGGCACCAGAAGAGATGTCGGCGACCGCGTCAGCCGCGGAGTCCCATACTTTGCCGGTCATGAAATCGATTCCGATCCTTCAGTGTGATGAGTTGGGGGTAGAGGGGGCGAGGGTGCTTGCCGCAGCGGCTGTGTGCCGGCGCAGGATCTGCTCGGCGTGCCGGATGACGGGCGCGTCGACCATTCGTCCCTCGAAAGCGAACACACCGCGCTCACCAGAAGCAGCGTCGAGCACACGGTGCGCCCATGTCACCGAATCGGGAGTGGGCGCGAATCCCTTTGCGATCGTTGGTACCTGGCTCGGGTGGATCGCCACCTTGACGTCGAAGCCGGACGCGACCGCGTCATCGCATTCCTCGGCCAGACCGACGAGGTCCTTGATGTCGAGATAGACAGAATCGATCGCGAGTGTGCCGGTGGACTTCGCAGCCAACAGAACCGAGCCTCTGACGTGGCGCGCCACGTCTCGGTACACGTTGGAAGGCGTACGACTCGACGTTCCACCGAGCCCCGCGATCAGGTCCTCCGCACCCCACATCACTCCGACGACAGAGTCGTTGGCGACGATCTCCGGGAGTCGCATCGCACCCAGAGGTGTTTCGATGAGCGCGACCACGTCGATCCCGTCGAGTGCCTCGGGTAGCTCGCCCGACTCACACTTGGGCAGCATGATCCGCGAATACGATGTTGCTGCCAGTGCTTCCAGATCTGGTGAGAAGTCCTCAGTGCCGTGCGGATTGATCCGCACGATGGTCAGTTCCGGATCGAGCGGGGTATCGATGAGTGCTTGTCGGGCTTCCGGCTTCTGTGCGGGTGCCACGCCGTCCTCGAGATCGAGAATGACGATGTCGGCTGCCGCAGCAGCCTTGGCAAATCTCTCTGGGCGGTCGGCCGGGCAGAACAGCCAGGCGGGGCCGCGGGGTTGCCAGGTCATCACGCACCCTCCGCGGGCTTCGAGCGGACGAGCGTCTTGCGGACCGCGCGAGCAACGACGACGCCATCCTGATTGCGCCCCGTGTGCGTGAATGTGACGACCCCTTCGCCTGGGCGACTGCGGGATCCGCGCTTGTCGGTGATCTCGGTCTCGGCGTAGAGAGTGTCGCCGTGGCGAACTGGGTGGGGAAACGTGACTTCGGAGAACCCGAGATTCGCCACGATGGTGCCCTGGGTCAACTGCGACACCGACAGTCCGACGAGGGTGGACAGGGTGAACATCGAGTTCACCAGGCGTTCGCCGAAAGCGGTGTGCTCGGCATACGCGGCGTCGAGATGCAGCGCCTGAGTGTTCATCGTGACGGCCGTGAACCAGGTGTTGTCGGCCTCGGTGATCGTGCGTCCGGGTCGATGCTCGTAGATCGTACCCACGTCCATTTCGTCAAACCACAGTCCGCGCTGGGTGATTCGTGGTGCGGCTTGGGTTGTATCGGTCATTGCTCTCCTCCTTCGGCGGTGGTCTCTGCGGCGGCGATGGTGGCCAGCACCTGATCGACGGCGACCTGCTGTCCCGGTGACACGAATACCTGGGCCATTCCGTCGATAGGACTGCTGAGGGCGTGTTCCATCTTCATTGCCTCGACGACGACCACGGTTGTTCCTGCCGTGACCACAGCGCCGTCCGCCACAGGCACCGAGATGACGGTCGCAGGCATCGGGCTACGCAACTCGGTCGAACCGGTGTCGCCGTCTGAAGTCGCAGCAGCGGTTGCCGCAGCTCGTAGGAGCCACGTTCCCTCGGTGGTCGAGACCCAGACGTCACGTCCAACTCGCGCGACCGAGATTTCCAGTCTCAGGTTGTCGACGAGCAACGACAGCCGATGGTGCGCGTCGTCCACCCACCTGCACTCCGCCACGGTCGTGAGTGCGTCACCGATGCGGGCTGTCGCCCTCTCGGGTGTTCCCGAAATCGCGACCTCGATGTCTTCGTCGCCGGCGTCCCATCGTGTGACGAAAGGTGCCTCGGAAGCGATTCGCCAGCCACTCGGCTGATTCCAGGGGTCGGTGCCCGCGCCGCTCCATTGTTCGAGCCACAGGGCGACACCCCCTGTGAGCCAAGCATGTTCGCCTGGCACCGGCGGCGAATAGACTTCGGCGCGCGAATCGAGCAGCGCAGTGTCGAGGCGGCCGGCCTGGACGTCGTCGTCGGCGAGTAGATGGCGAACGAAGTCGACGTTGGTCTGCAGGCCGAGGAGGTCGTACTCGGCAAGCGCGAGGTCGAGCTTCGCCAAGGCGGTCGCGCGGTCGGAGCCGTAGGCGATCACCTTGGCCAGCATCGGATCGTAATCGCTGCCGACAGACGAGCCTGCGACGATTCCGCTGTCGACTCGAACGCCGACCCCATGTGGTTCGGACAACGCGAGCACATTGCCACCGGTGGGAAGGAAGCCCGCGCCGGGGTCCTCGGCGTAGACGCGCGCCTCGACAGCGTGACCGGTGAGGACGATGTCCTCCTGTGCGACGGCGAGTGATTCGCCCTCCGCGACACGGATTTGCCATTCGACGAGGTCGAGGCCGGTGACGAGTTCGGTGACGGGGTGCTCTACCTGGAGGCGGGTGTTCATCTCCATGAAGAAGAACTCGTCAGGTGCGTCGGCCGACACGATGAATTCGACTGTGCCCGCACCGCTGTAGTCGACGCTGCGTGCCGTGTCGCAGGCTGCGGTACCTATGCGCGTCCTGGTCGCGGCGTCGAGCAGTGCCGACGGGGCCTCCTCGATGACCTTCTGGTGGCGACGCTGCAGACTGCATTCACGCTCGCCGAGGTGCACGACCTTGCCGTGGTTGTCTGCGAGGATCTGAACTTCGATGTGACGTGGGCGCGTGACGAACCGTTCCAGGAACAGCGTGTCGTCGCCGAACGACGACGCGGCCTCGCGTCGTGCACTGGCCAGAGCATCGGCCAGGTCGGCGGGTTGGTGAACGAGACGCATGCCCTTGCCGCCACCGCCGGCAGACGGCTTGACGAGTACCGGGTAGCCGACTTCTGCTGCGGCGCTTATCAGCTCGCTGTCGCTGAGTCCCGGACGTGCGATGCCCGGCACGGTTGGCACACCGAACTTCTCGACGGTCGTCTTCGCCGTGATCTTGTCACCCATGATCTCGATTGCGCGCGCCGAGGGGCCGAGGAATGAGATACCGGCGGACTCGCATGCCGCCGCGAATTCGGTATTCTCCGAGAGGAACCCGTAGCCCGGGTGGATTGCCTGAGCCCCGGTGCGTCGGGCGGCGTCTATGACCTTGACGATGTCGAGGTAGCTGTCGCGCGCAGCGGCCGGCCCGAGCCGCACCGCTCTGTCTGCGAGTTGCACGTGCGGCGCGTGGGCGTCGGCGTCGCTGAAGACGGCAACTGCCGTCTTGCCGAGGCGATGGAGGGTGCGGATCACCCGTACCGCGATCTCGCCGCGGTTGGCGATCAGAACCGTGTCGATGGTTGTCATGAGTGTCCTTGCTGTGACGGGTTGCGTTGGGGCAGAAGCCTGACCGGGGCTGATCTCACATTCGGAAGACGCCGTACGAGACGGGCATCAGCGGCGCATTGGACGCTGCCGAAAGGCCCAGTCCCAGAACGGTTCGCGTGTCTGCTGGATCGATCACGCCGTCGTCCCACAGGCGCGCTGTCGAGTAGTAGGCACTGCCCTGACGCTCGTATTGCTCGCGGATGGGTGCCTTGAACGCCTCTTCATCCTCCGTCGACCACTCGACACCTCGTGCGTCGAACTGGTCGCGGCGGACTGTCGAGAGAACCGATGCGGCCTGCTCGCCCCCCATCACCGAGATCTTGGCGTTGGGCCACATCCACAGGAAGCGTGGCGAGTACGCGCGTCCGCACATCGAGTAGTTGCCCGCGCCGTAAGAACCACCGATCACGACGGTGAACTTGGGTACGCGAGCGCAGGCGACAGCAGTCACCATCTTGGCACCGTGCTTGGCGATACCGCCGGCTTCGTACTCACGCCCGACCATGAAGCCCGTGATGTTCTGGAGGAACACAAGTGGTGTCGACCTCTTGTCGCAGAGCTCGATGAAATGTGCGCCCTTCATGGCAGATTCGCCGAAGAGGACGCCGCTGTTGGCGATGATGCCAACGGGGTGGCCGAAGATGTGCGCGAATCCGGTGACGAGGGTCTTGCCGTACTCGGCCTTGAACTCGGTGAATTCGCCTGCGTCGACGATCGCGGAGATCACCCGTCGCACGTCGTACGGTTTGCGGGAGTCGATGGGGACGATGTCGTAGAGCGAGCGCTGGTCGGCAAGCGCGTCACGGACGGGGATGCGGTCCCACGGCGTCGCGGCCCGGGGACCGAAGGTGGCCACGATCTCGCGGACGCGCTGCAGTGCTGCAGCATCGTTGTCGACGAGATGGTCTGTGACGCCGGAGATCTTCGAGTGCACGTCGCCGCCCCCAAGGTCTTCTGCCGTAACGATCTCACCCGTGGCGGCTTTGACCAACGGCGGCCCGCCGAGAAAGATCGTGCCCTGATTGCCGACAATCACGGCTTCATCACTCATGGCCGGTACGTAGGCGCCGCCCGCGGTGCACGAGCCGAGCACCGCCGCGATCTGCGGAATACCCGCGGCGCTCATCGTGGCCTGGTTGTAGAAGATCCGGCCGAAGTGCTCACGATCGGGAAACACCTCGTCCTGTCGGGGAAGGAAGGCTCCGCCGGAATCCGCCAGATAGATGCAGAGGAGCGAGTTCTGTAGTGCGATCTCCTGGGCGCGGAGGTGCTTCTTCACCGTCATCGGGTAGTAGGTACCGCCCTTGACGGTGGCGTCGTTTGCCACGACGACGCACTCGCGCCCGGCGATGCGTCCGATGCCTGCGATGATGCCCGCGCCGGGGCTCTCGCCCTCGTACATTCCGTCGGCGGCCAGGGGAGCGATCTCCAGAAACGGGCTTCCCGTGTCGAGCAGGCGATCGACGCGTTCGCGGGGAAGTAACTTGCCTCGAGCTACATGCTTGGCGCGTGCTCGTTCGCCGCCGCCGGCCGCCACGGCGGTCATACGGTCGCGAAGCTCAGCGACCAGCTCTTGGTGCGAGAGTTGGCTCGTATCTGTGGTCATCTCAACCCATCTCGATCTCAGTTACAGACGGTTAACTGTAATTCGCCGACCGTATCCGGATGTCTCGAGACGTATCAAGCAGTTTCGGTCATCTTCATCGCGTGGGGATAGCCGATGTCGCCGACGGTAGCCACGGCGGATAGGCGTCCGGTTCACTGTCTCTGAGTCTGACGCTGTGCTGCGTAGGCGGCGTGGTCGTCGAGGGCTGCCACGGGAAGAGCCACACGCAAGGCGGCGTCGCGAAGTGTTCGGGCGATCTCGGTGCGACTGTGCCGCCCACTGAGATGAGGTGTGCAATTGATGAGGCCGAAGATCGCCTGTGCCACAGTGGTTGCGGGCTCCCGGGAGAGATCGGTGCGGACCTCTCGCAACACCGACACCCAGAGGTCGACGTACTTGCGCTGTCGGGTCCGCACTTCGCGACGGGTCGCTTCTGGAAGGCTGTGCAGATCGCGGTCCTGCACGCGGATCAACGCCGGTTCGGTGACGGCGAATGCCACATGCATATCAACGAGTTCGACGATGGTGGACACGGGATCCGGCCAGGAGGCTAGGCATTCCTGTGCCTGATCGAGCAGTCTGCCGCTGATGTCGATCAGGAGTTCCGCAAGCAACGCGTCTTTGCTGTTGAAGTATCGATACACCGCCGGCCCGCTGATTCCGACGGCGGCGCCGAGGTCGTCGAGTCGCATCGAGTTGAATCCCCGCTCCGCGATCAATTCGGCTGCGATGTTGAGGAGTTCGCTCCTGCGCGCCAATTTGCGCTCCTGGCGCGGTGTCGTCATGCGCACGCAGCCTCCAGGTTCTGATCCAGATAGTCGAACGTCGACAAACGGGGCAGCAATGGCGACCATGCTCGCGCATGGTGGTGTCGAGGAGCTTCCCCGGAGCGGACAACTCTCGCGCGTGTAAATATCCATCAGGGATAGCCGCGTCATGTGAGATGGGTTCAAGATGAACTACGCGGCATCTCATGGTGTGTGCAGTGGCAGACCGCTTCGTGCGGGGTACGGTCCACCGCAACATCCGAGCACGGTAAGGCCACCGTAAAGACGATGTTGGCTGAACTCGCCGGCCTCGGGGTTCGCGTGGCGCGATATCGCGCGACTGATCAAAGTGAGCGTGCCGGCGAGGGTGGGCTGTGCCGGTGAGGTCGTCGCGCGCAGTGGTTTGAGGATGGAACGGCGAACGCGGTCAACCGACGACAGGATCGATCCATTTATTCTGTTGGGCAAGGGAATCGAGGTTCTCCACACCCCATCAGTTGGTCCGGCCACGGGCGGCCGAGCGTTGCTCGGGCGATCCGTCCACGAGGTCCCAGAGGACGAAGTCTATCGCTCGACTCAACCCGCGAGCTCGTCGAATGGGTTGCGGGTCGGTTGCGTCAGCATCGTGGGTCCGGTCCGTTGGGGCGAAGCAGTCATCGTGCAGCCCGGGCGATTCCCACCCGGGTGTTGAGTTGGGCATTCGGCGAGGTGGAGACGGGGTGGCCGAGATAGTCATCCGCCACCTTTGCCGCACCCGGGTGCATCAACGCGCCACCGGCGAAGTGGATGTCGAGATCTTCTGCGTCTCTGGTGAGTTCGGCGATGTTGTGCGTGATCTTCTCGAATCCGGGGGCGAAGCATGCTGAGGAAGTCCTCATCGTTGTCACGCTTGGGGTGTTCGGCCTCCGCCATGTCGACTCTGAGCGCCGACGCCGACGCCGCCGACGTCGACGACAACACCGTCGGCGACCTCGGGTGCGATCAGTCGCCCATAGCCTCGCCACTACGGTAGACCCACCAGCCGTGGTAGCGCTCGAGGTGGGCTAGTTCGCTGATGCTCGCGTGCTCCTGGCCGTCGCGCCGATAGGCGGTGTACGCCACGGACCCGGTGTCCTCTTGCGGACCGCCGCCGACCACGGCGTCGATGTCGAGCCAGTACCAGAATCGCCGCGCCGGTAGATCGAGTGTGACCGGTCGGGTCACGGGATGCCATGTCTGCAAGAGGTAGTCGTAATCCCTGACGACGTGCGCACAGAATCGTGTGCGCACCAGCGACTCGGCAGTGACGGCTCGTTTGTGCCCGGTCAGGATGGGTCGGCAGCAGTCGTCGAAAACGAGGCCGGATGTGCACGGACACCGGTAGGTCTGTTGGGTGTTCATGACGTTACCCATGCCGCACATCGTAGGACTCGAGGACCTCGGAGGGGCTCGATTCGATTATTTTCACTTAGTTGTAAGTAATTGACGAGCGAAATAAACCTGCTACTCTCATATGATCTGGTTCATTCCGACGGACGGAGATGGGGCAAGTCATGAGTGGTCCGATGAGTGGTGTGCGCATCGTGGACCTGTGTTCGATGATGTCGGGCCCGTGGGCCACCGACATTCTCGGCGACCAGGGCGCGGACGTGATCAAGGTCGAGGTGCCGGGAAAGGGTGACCATGTCCGGCAACTCGCGAATCAGTCGGGCGGCATGTCGGCAATGTTCGTCAACATCAATCGGTCCAAGAGGTCTCTGACGCTGGATCTCAAGTCCGACAAGGGTATCGAGATCTTTCGGCGCCTGGTGTCGACGGCGGATGTTGTGGTCCAGAACCTGCGCCCCGGAGTCGTCGAAAGGCTCGGGATCGGTTACGACGACCTGATCTCGGACAATCCCGAACTCATCTACTTGTCGATCAGCGGTTTCGGTGAACGGGGTCCTGCGGCACACCAGCGTGTGTATGATTCCTTGGTTCAGGCCTTGAGCGGATTGACCACTGTGCAGGCCGGTTCTGACAAGGCACGACCACGATTGATCCGAACCGTGTTGCCGGACAAGCTGACCGCGATCGTCGGCGCGCAGGCGATCACCGCTGCTCTGTACTCGCGCAAGGAGACCGGGCAGGGGCAGCACATCCGGCTCTCCATGCTCGATGCGATCCTGTCCTTCCTGTGGGCTTCGGATATGGGTGCCTATACATTCAGCGACAAGACCGTTCCTCTCGCCGAGGACGGAAGCTTCATTGACCTGATATTCGAGACCGCAGACGGATACATCACCGTGGCGACGAACAGCAACACCGAATGGGTGTCCATGTGTCAGGCGCTCGAGCATCCGGAGTGGACGCAGGACGAGCGGTTCAGCACCCCGGCCGGACGTACCGAGAACATAGATGCCCGCATGGCGATGGTGCAGGACGTGTTGCGCCACAGAACGTCCGCCGAATGGATTGCGGCACTGGATGCGCACGATGTCCCGGCGGCGCCGATCCTCAAGCGTTCCGAGGTGATCGAGCACCCGCAGGTGATCGCGTCGGAGACGATCACCGAGTACCGGCACCCGGTGGCCGGCGGAATCCGCCAGACGCGTGTTCCCGCGCGGTTCCTCGGCACCCCGCCGGCGCCCCCGCGGGGTGCGCCCACCCTGGGCGAGCACAATGCCGAGATCCTCACGGAGATCGGATTCGGTGGCGATGATATCGCGGCATTCGTCGCGAACGGAATCATCGGCGACGAGCACGCCCCTGTCCCGGCCTGACCACACCTGCCCGCCTTACTGGTCCGAAGGAGAACGAGAACAATGAGCACCAAACTGATTATTGGCGCCGACACGGGCATCGCAAACGCGATGACCCGGGCCCTTCACGCTCGCGGCGACTCCGTCGTCGCCGCGACTCTGAAGGGCGGTGCAGACCTGATCGGCGAAGGTATCGAGGTCATCCCCGACGTTGACGTCACCTCGGACGAGGCTGTCGCGACGCTCGCCAAGAAGTTGACCGAGCAGGACGTCACGGTGAGCTGGCTTGTCCACGTCGCCGGCGTGATGTTCCTCGACTCGCTTGAGACCTTTGACTTCGACGATGCCCGAAGGCAATTCGAGATCAACACCCTCGGACCGCTACGTGTCATCCGCGGATTGCAGAACAACCTCGCCGACGATGCGAAGGTGGGAATCCTCACGAGCCGTGTGGGATCGATCGGTGACAACACCAGCGGCGGCGACTACGCGTACCGGATCTCGAAGGCCGGCGCGAACATGGTGGCCCGCAACCTCTCCATCGATCTCGGCAAGCGCGGTATCGCGGTCCAGGCGTTGCACCCGGGTACCGTCAACACGCATCTGCTCGACGTCATGGATCCGTCGGTCAAAGAGCAGGCCGCCGCGGTACTGGTCACCCCGGAGTCGGCCGCCGCGGGACTTATAGACGTGCTCGACAACCTAACCCTGGAGACTGCTGGACAGTTCCAGCGCACCAACGGCGAAGTCCTGCCCTGGTGAACGACGTTGCCGTGTCACCACCGCCCCGGTGACACGGCGCCGATGATCCCGACATGCCACCACGGTGGCCTGTCGGGATCATTCCACCTCAGTCGAAATGACGTGGGTGCGGCCGTTCAGGCCTGTGGACCGGCCACGGCCGGCCGGCGGGAGATCTCCCGGACCGAGAACGGTGCCGTGGGCGGCAGGGACCCTAGGTGCTCGGCGTACAGATCCGCACCGAGCGATCGAAAAGCGCTGTCCACCAAGCGGAGATACCGCGCCATGATCACCCCGGACGCACCCACCTGCGCTGCGTGCTCGCGGGCTTGCGGCTTGGGGACGTAGACATGAACCGACAATTCATCGACGCGCCCTCTGTCGATCGTGTCGATTGGCGTGACGGGGACGACAGTTCGGAGTAGCCGGTCATAGGCCAGTTCGCGGTGGTCGAGGATCGCGAGATCCACGTCGTCGAGCCAGTACACCGCGCCGAGAGTCGAGCAGCCGTCGCATTCTTCGATACCCAGGAAGACGACGTCGCCTGACCACACGCTGCCGTTCTCGTCGGTGAGGATGTACTCGGGCCGACGACGGCTGTGCGCGCCCAGATTCCACTGGCGACGGTATCCGGGCAATCTCGCGGCAAACGGGCCATGTTCCGCTGAGACCTGGTGGCCCACACTGGCTTCGACGGAGCTACGGTCAACCAAGGATCCATAGCCGAACACCCACGGCATCGTGGTTCGTTTCCTTCCCGATGGCCGGAGCGATCAGCCCGCGGCCCTCTCGATACGGCCGCTGGGCGCTTCGAACTCCGACAACAGTGTGCGAAGGAGTGCGCGGAGGGCTTCTTCGTCTGCGGGTGCGAGCCGATCTCGGATCAGTTGTGATTCGTGGTCCATGAGGTCCGACACCACGGTATCGACCAACTCGACTCCCGCCTGCGTCAGCTCGACGTTGACCCGACGACGGTCCTTCGGGTGGAACTCCCGCGTCACGAGACCGGCCTTTTCGAGTTTGTCGAGCCGCCCGCTGATGCCGCCGGAGGTGATGAGTGCGGCCTGCGTCAGTTCACCGGCGGTGAGCCGGTAGGGCTTTCCGGCTCGTCGCAGCATCGCGAGGACGTCCAGGGTCACCCGGTCGGTACCGAGCTCGGCCAGGCGACGATTGCGTTCTTGCTCGAAGTACCGACCGATTCGCCAGATCCGGGTGATGATCCCCACCGAACTGACGTCCATATCCGGGCGTTCCCGCTTCCAGGACTCCTCGATGTCGTCGACCGCGTCACCAGTGGGGAGGTCCTCTGTCGTGGGCGCCGGGGCTGCTGTGGCGTCTGTCGATCGGCGCGCAGCCTTCGAGCTTGTCATCGCGGTGTCCTCTCTACCGGTGTGTTCTCACGCAACCCTACGCGCTCTCATCTACTGACGAGCAAGAAGAACTCCCGGATATGTAGTTCGTTCGAGCGGAATTTGGTGTGTCAGCGTTCTCAGACCACCGGGAATAGATCGCCGGCGATCGGTTGACCGGCAATGACATCGGGCGGATCGAAGTCGCCGATGGTGCCGATGTGATCGAAGGAGGTGCCCGGCCTCGGATCCCAGACGACGTCGTCGCCGACGAAAATCGTTGTCACCGCACGCCGATATCGGGCCGATGCGTTGCGTGGTGACCCGTGCACGGTCTTCGGATGATGCAGAAGTGCGTCCCCGGGATTGGCTTCGCCGACGAACCATGCTGCGGGACTGTCGGTGAACGCCTCGGGGATCTCCGGGTACGGGGATTGTCCATAGATCGCCGACACCTTCGGGTCGCCGCTGAAACTCCGTGGCCGATACACCGGCCCCCGATGCGAGCCCTTGAGGTAGCGGACCGCACCACTGTCGGGCGTGACGACGTCCAGCGGTACCCAGATCCGAAAGTGCAGTGAGCCGCGAATCGGGAGATAGGCGAAGTCCTGATGGTAGGGCGCTCCGGTGCCGGCGCCCGGTTCTTGAGCGAACACCTGATCGTAGAAGAAGCGCAGCCGGCTGTTGGCGGGCTGCATCTGCGCCGCGATCTCGCGGGTCGGTCCGTGCAGCGCCCATATGTCGAAGGCTTCGTCGACGAAGCGCGGATAGGCCTGCGAGAAGAATCGGGGGACGCCGTCGGGGGTGTAGTTCTGCGAGGTGTGGTCTGCGCGCGCCATCAGTCGGGCGACGGCCTCTCGTAGGTAGTCGATCCACTCCGACGCGATGACGCCGGGCAGCCGGACGACGCCGTCTCGCTCGAACGCCTCGCGTTCTTCGGCGGTCACCGGGCGTGTGATGCCGCCGTCCGGCGCGGCGCAACCGGACAGTTCGCGGTGCGCCGCCGAATGCGTCATCGAGCCCTCGTGGCAGCCATGCGACGCTGAAACGCGGGGACGGTGAGATCGGGCCGGTCGTCGCCGGGACAGCGGCCTCGGTGGGTGTACTCCTCGGCGAAGCCGAGGATCTCGTCGGCCGCCGAGGAGGTCTCGGGAGCCGACGACAATGCCGATACCGCGGTCGCGACAAGCGTGCGTGCGCCCTTGGCCAGGACCGGGTGAGCCAGGCCGTCTCGTGCGGCGATCGTCCAGAGATGGTGTGTATCAGGTAGTTCCAGGATGCGTGCACATACCTCGTCGTCGGCCGCGGTGGCCGCGACATGGACCGCGACCTGACGGACGTCAGGAGTGAGTGCGTCGAGCATCCGCAGTTCGAGCCACCCACGCGGACGAATCGGTGGGAACAGTGTCGTGAGGTGGTAGCGCAGGTCGTCGGCGGTCGGCCAGCCGAGTTCGTGGCCGTTGGTGAGCCAGTCGCCGAAGCTCATCCCCGGGGCGACGGCGTGTCCCTGCTCGGTATTGATGTAGAACACGTCGGCCGCCAATGCGTAGGACGCCCAATCGTGTACCGGCGAGTCGCCGACCGGGACAGGTCGGGTGCGGCCGGGGTCGATTCCCTTCCAGATCGCCTGACGCAGTGATCGCCACCGGCTTCCGTCCGGGCCGAGGCCGGGGGAGTTGGCGAACATCGCGATGAGGACCGGCCCGATCCGGTTCAGTGCGTACCAGCGCAGGTGACCACCACCTGGGCGGTGGCTGAGATTGACCTGCACGGAGGCGGTGTTCGCCATCATCCACAGGCCTTCGTCGCCACGTGCGGCATAGAACGACTCCATGGCCGCATATCGGGGCTTGTCGAGGATGCGCTGCGGTGCACGCACGGTGTCGACCGCGCACTCGGCCATCGTGAACGAGTAACTGCGCAGCCGATCGCGGAGTTCGGTGGCATCGGTGTCGACCGCGGCAAGGGCCGCGGATGCCGACGTGTGCGGCAGCGTCGAGAGTTCGATCTGTCCACCGGGTTCGATCGTGATCCGGCTGTCGGCGGGAAGTGGCTCGGTGGTGAGCGGGGTGAGGATGTCCATGGTCGGTCTTTCGAGCGTCGCGACGCCGAAGACCGGCCACTCGACCTCGACGCCCACGTTGTCGGCTCCGCATCCGCTGAACATCTCGGCTGCGATTTCGCGTACTCCCCTGCAGGACAGGGTTTTCAGGTGTGAGGGCATGGCGCCATCCATTTCGTCAGAATCCGCAAGCCGAAGAAACTTATCGGGTAAGTAGTTGACGACTAAGAGATTAATCCCTAGCATTCAGTGAGGCAAGTCACTTGGGCACTATGCCGTGTCTGCTGGCACAGCGGACACAGAATCTGCAATGAGAGGCGCTGCACATGAGTGGGCCTATGACAGGTATCAAGATCCTCGACCTCTGCTCGATGATGTCCGGCCCGTGGGCCACCGACATCCTCGGCGACCAGGGTGCCGATGTGATCAAGGTGGAGGTGCCGGGAAAGGGCGACCACGTCCGGGCACTACCCAATCGATCCGGCGACATGTCGGCGATGTTCGTGAATGTGAACCGGTCGAAGCGGTCGCTAACCCTGGATCTCAAGACACCGGAGGGTGTCGCAGTGTTCAAGCGCCTCGCGGCGGACGCCGACGTGATCGTTCAGAACTTTCGTCCAGGAGTCGTTGAGCGGTTGGGGATCTCGTACGATGATCTGGCTCCGCTGAACAGTCGGCTCATCTATCTCTCGCTCAGTGGGTTCGGGGAGGGTGGACCGCTGTCGGGTCAGCGCGTCTACGACTCGCTGATCCAGGGACTCACCGGGCTCACGACCGTCCAGGCGGGTTCGGACAATGAGCGGCCGAGGCTGATCCGTACCATCCTCCCGGACAAGCTCACCGCAGTTGTTGCGGCCCAGGCACTGTCAGCCGCATTGTTCGCCCGCGAGCGCTCCGGCGGCGACGGACAGCACATCAGGCTCTCCATGCTCGAGGCGGTGCTGTCGTTCCTGTGGGCATCGGACATGGGTGCCTACACCTTCGCCGACAAGCCGGTGCCGATCGAGAAGGGCGGTAGCTTCATCGACCTCATCTACCAGACCGCGGACGGCTACATCACCATCGCCACCAACAGCAACGTCGAGTGGCAGAACATGTGTCGCGCTCTGGGTCATCCCGAGTGGATCGACGACGAGCGATTCACCACTCCCACAGGACGTTTGGAGAACATCAACGAACGACTGGAGCTGATCCAGAGCGTTCTGACCGACAAGACGTCTGCAGAATGGCTCGAGGCCCTCGATGGTCACGACGTTCCCGCGGCACCGATCCTCAAGCGCTCAGAGGTGATCGAGCACCCGCAGGTGCTCTCCACCGGCATCGTGGTCGAGTCGGAGCACCCGTTCGCCGGACGTCTCCGCCAGGCCCGTGTGGCGGCGCGATTCCTCGGCACGGTGCCCGACGCCCCGCGTGGTGCACCCAAGCTCGGTGAGCACAACCGCGAGGTCCTCGCCGACTACGGATTCGCCGACAACGAGATCGACCAGCTGATCGCCACCGGCGTTCTCGGGTCGGAACAGGAACTCATCGCGACCGCGCAGGCGTGAAAGGAAAGACATGTCAAGCGTTTTGGTGGTCGGAGCCGACAAGGGCATTGCGCACTCGATAGTGCGACAGCTGCACGCTCGCGGTGACGAGGTCATCGCGGCCTGCCTCTTCGACGGTGACGATCTGCGTGCGGACGGCATCACGGTCCAACCGCAGGTGGATGTGTCGTCGGGGGAGTCCATCGAGCGTCTCGCGGCACGGCTCACCGCCGAAGGTGTCAAACTCGACGCGCTCTATCACGTCGCCGGCGTGATGTGGCTCGACGAACTCGGCGACATCGATTACGACTCGTTCCGAAAGCAATTCGAGATCAACGCGATCGGACCGCTGCGCACAGTCGAGGCGCTCCGGGGACTCCTCATCCCTGGCGCCAAGGTCGGCATCGTGACGAGTCGCGTCGGATCGCTGGTGGACAACACCTCCGGCGGAATGTACGCCTACCGCATCTCCAAGGCGGCGGCGAACATGGTGGGGCTCAACCTCCATCACGATCTCTCCAAAGCCGGCGTGAGTGTACTGATGCTGCATCCGGGAATGGTCGCCACCGACCTCACCAAGGACTTCCCGGGTGATCATGAGTACATCACCGCCGATCAGGCTGCCGCCGGCCTCATCCGGAACATCGACAACCTGACCCCCCAGACCTCTGGTCGGTTCCAACACTCGAACGGCACCTATCTCGACTGGTGACCGCGACGTCGGCGAACGGTTCTCCGGCAAGGAATATCGCAGTATCCCCTCACCCTCAATGTGGAAGGAAATCAACACAATGACCACAACCGTCTTCGGCTATGTTCCGGCCTGGGGCATCCCCGACATCAGCCCGTACGTGACCAAGGTCGTCAACTACATGACCTTCACCGGAATCCCGTTCGAGCACAAGTCCCAGGATCTCGCGACCCTGGACCAGGATTCGCCGCACGGCAAGTTGCCCTACATCGTCGAGGACGATGGAAACAAGGTCGGCGACTCCAATACCATCATCGCCCACTTCAAGGAGAAGTACGGCGACAAGCTCGACGCAGATCTCACGAAAGAGCAACGCGCACAGGCGCTCGCATGGAACCGTCTCATCGAGGAGCACCTCTACTGGAGCGGCATCATCCAGCCGCGGTGGCGTGATGACCAGGGGTGGGAGGTCTACATCCCCTACATCGTCCAGGGTGCGGAGGTGACCCCGGAGATGCGCGAAGGGCTCGACGCCTTCCGCGGTCGCATTCTCGCCGAATTCGACGGCCAGGGCATGGGGCGTCGTAGCGAGGCCGTCGTGTTCGACTTCTTCAAGGCCGACATCGACGCGATCTCCGACTTCCTCGGCGACAAGCCGTATTTCTTCGGCGACAAGCTGCACAGCATCGACGCCTCGGTGTACTCGACACTGCGGCACGTGGCCGACCAGCCCCAGCAGTGGCTGGGCACCGGATACGTCCAGTCGAAGCAGAACCTCGTCGACTACATGGATCGCATCCGCAAGGAATACGACATCTGATTCCCTCCCTAGGGATCTCGACCAGACCAGAAAGTCTCCAGGACATGATTGATCTCTACTACTACACCAGCCCCAACGTGCGGAAGATCTTGATCGCACTCGAGGAGCTGGGCCTCGAGTACGACATCAAGTGGACCGACATCACGGCCGGTGATCAGTTCGCGCCGCAGTATGTGGAGGTCAATCCGAACAGTAAGGTGCCGGCCATCGTGGACCACGATGGCCCCGGTGGCCGGCCCTTGCCGTTGTTCGAGTCGGGCGCGATCCTGGTGTACCTCGCCGAGAAGACCGGCAAGCTCCTGCCCACGGATCCGGCGTTGCGCTATGAGGCCCTGGCGTGGCTCTTCTGGCAGGTGGCCAATCAGGGTCCGATGTCGGGGCAGGCTGCACATTTCACCACATACGCGCCGAAGGCCGGTCACGACATCCCTTATGCGCGAGGACGATACGCAAACGAGATCGCGCGCATCTATCGGATACTCGAGACCAGGCTCGAGAGTCGGGAGTATCTCGTCGGCGGAGAGTATTCGATTGCCGACATCTCCTGCTTCCCGTGGACGCGTGTCGCCAAGGGGCACGGCATCTCGATTGGCGACTACCCGAGAGTCAAGGAATGGTCGGATCGAATCGCCGCGCGCCCCGCGGCGAAGGTGCGAATCAACGATCCGCGCGAGGAAAAGGCCAAGCAGGACAACAAGAACTACTCAGCAGAACAGTTTCAGACACTTTTCCGACCGGAGGGACAAAAGGCATGACCAGCACGAGCACCACGGATCGCACGGCGGCGCCGGGGCTGACCATCGACGGCGCTGTCGTTCACACCGACACCCGGCGGCCGGTGCTGAATCCGGCCACCGAGCAGGTGTTCACCGAGGTGCCGGAGGCTGGTGTCGGGGATCTCGATGTGGCTGTCGACGCAGCACGCGAGGCAGCAATCGACTGGCGGGCCCGCGACCTCTCCGATCGACAGGCACTGACCCTGGCGTTCGTCGACAAGGTCCGGGACAACATCGACGAGCTCGCCCGTCTGGTGACCCTGGAGCAGGGCAAGCCGCTCGCCAAGGCTGCGGGCGAAATCGATTCGGGTCTAAGGGCATTGACCCGATATGCGGGTCTCGACATTCCGGTCGAGGTGATCCGGGATGACGAGAACGAACTCGTCGAGGTGCATCGGGAACCGGTGGGTGTGGTCGGTGGGATCACCGCCTGGAACTATCCGTTGCTGCTGGCACTGTGGAAGATCGGCCCGGCATTGGTGACCGGCAGCCCGATCATCCTCAAGCCGTCGCCGTTGACGCCGGTCGCCACGCTTCGCCTCGGCGAGTTGGCGCAAGAGGTGCTGCCGGCCGGTGTGGTCCAGGTCCTCAGTGGCGGTGACGATCTCGGCAAGGCAATCTCGACGCATCCGGGTATCAACAAGATCAGCTTCACCGGATCCGAACGCGCCGGCACGTCGATCATGTCGGCCGCCGGTCCGACGCTCAAGCGACTGACCCTCGAACTCGGTGGCAACGACCCGGGCATCGTGCTCGACGACGTCGACGTGGAGGCGATCGCGGCGGGTCTGTACTGGGGTGGGCTGTCGAACTGCGGACAGGTGTGCGCCGGGCTCAAGCGGCTCTACGTGCCCACCGGTCTGGCGTCACAGATCGAGGAAGCCCTCGCCGAGATCGCCAAGACCGTGACCGTGGGCAACGGACTGGACGAGGGTGTCGATATGGGCCCGATCCAGAACGAGGCGCAGTACCGTAAGGTCGCCGGTTACGTCGAGGACGCGGAGCGGCGTGGTGCCGAGGTCTACTTCCGCGGTGAGATCCCGGACGGCCCAGGCTATTTCCACCCCATCACCCTGGTGCGTGGACTTGCCGACGACGTTCCGCTGGCGGCCGAGGAGCAGTTCGGCCCGGTGCTTCCGGTCCTGACCTACGACGACGTCGACGACGTGATCGCGCGTGCGAACAATTCACCCCTGGGGCTCGGGGCGTCGGTCTGGTCGTCCGACGAATCCCGGTCGCGCGCTATCGCCGACCGGATCGAGGCCGGCTCGGTGTGGATCAACAACCACCCGCTGCTCACCTCGGACGTTCCCTTCGGCGGGATCAAGCAGTCCGGCCTCGGGGTCGAGCAGTCGATCCACGGAGTCCTCGCCTACACCGACATCAAGGTGGTCCGAGTCACCCGCTGACTCGATCCCCGGTGTCGGTCCAACACACCGACAACACAACCGAATACCGAGAACTACTCATCCGCGGTCGGCGTCTGCCGATGACCCGAATGCAGCCCGGAATGGGATATCCGTAGTGATACGAGAGGGAAGGCACAACACATGTTGTTGAACAGAGACGATTGGTATGACACCTCACGAGATCTCGATTGGGAGTTGAGTTACGTCGATCCCAAGGTGGCATTCCCCGCAGCGTGGTCCGGAGTGGGTGACATCCCCAAGGAGGCCTGGTCCAAGTGGGATGAGCCGTTCCGGGTGTCCTACCGCGATTACGTGCGCATCCAGCGTGAGAAGGAATCCGGTGTCAAGGCGGTCAGCGGTGCACTCGGACGTGCCGGGCTCTACGAGAAGCTCGACCCCGCACACGTGGCCGCCTCCCACCTGCACATGGGCACCACCTGCATGGTCGAGCACATGGCCGTGACGATGCAGAGCAGGTTCTGCCGCTTCGCGCCCTCGACGCGGTGGCGCAACCTCGGTGTGTTCGGCATGCTCGACGAGACCCGCCACACCCAGCTCGACATGCGCTTCTCGCACGACCTGCTGAAGAAGGACCCGCGATTCGACTGGGCGCAGAAGGCATTCCATACCAACGAGTGGGGTGTGCTGGCCGTCAAGAACTTCTTCGACGACGCGATGCTCAACGCCGACTGCGTCGAGGCTGCGCTGGCCAGCAGCCTCACCGTGGAGCACGGATTCACCAACATCCAGTTCGTGGCGCTGGCCGCCGATGCCATGGAAGCCGGCGACATCAACTGGTCGAATCTGTTGTCCTCCATCCAGACCGATGAGGCCCGCCACGCCCAGCAGGGATTCCCGACACTCGAGGTTCTGATGGAGCACGACCCGCAGCGCGCCCAGACCGCGCTCGACGTCGCGTTCTGGCGGGCGACGCGTCTGTTCCAGACGTTGACCGGGCCCGCGATGGACTACTACACGCCGCTCGAACAGCGCAAGATGAGCTTCAAGGAGTTCATGCTGGAGTGGATCGTTAACCACCACGAGCGCATCCTCAACGATTACGGCCTGAAGAAGCCGTGGTACTGGGACAAGTTCCTGCTGTCGCTGGAGAACGGTCACCACGCGATGCACATCGGTACCTGGTTCTGGCGTCCCACCCTGTTCTGGAAGCCGAATGCCGGTGTGTCCAAGGACGAGCGGGCCTGGCTCAACGAGAAGTACCCGACGTGGGAAGACAACTGGGGCGTCATGTGGGACGAGATCATCCACAACGTCAACGTCGACCGCATCGAGAACACGCTGCCCGATACGCTGCCCTCGCTGTGTAACCTCACGCAGCTGCCGCTCGGCTCCGCGTTCTCGCGGCACGAGTTGGCCGACCACAGCCTCGAGTACAAGGGGCGGCTGTACCATTTCGACTCCGACATCTCAAAGTGGTGCTTCGAGCAGGATCCCGAGCGGTACGCCGGCCACCAGAACTTCATCGACAGGTTCATCGCCGGTCAGATCCAGCCTGCCGACCTCGCCGGCGGTCTGCTCTACATGGGCCTGACACCCGATGTCATGGGTGACGACGTCTACGAGTACGCGTGGGCGAAGGACTATGCCGAGACCCCGGCTGCCGATTCCGCTTCGACCGTCGCCGCGACGGCGATGGCCTGACGAGCTCGAAAGGAGTAGTCCCATGGCACCATTCCCCATCACCGGCCGGTTCGTGACCGACTTCGTTCCGCACCTGGTGGCCATCGACACCGAGGACACCTGGGACGAGGTGGCCAAAAAGGTTGCGCTGCACAGCGTTGGACGGCGGGTCGCCGCCCGCGATCCGCATCCCGGCTACGACGTTCTTCTCAATGGCAAGGTGTTGCCCCCGACCGGCAAGGTCGAGGAGACCTTCGCCGCACAGCCGGTACCTCCCCTGCAGTGGTTCGATGTCCGGTTCCGGGAGACCGCGGGGGTGTCCGGTGGGTGAAGGCGACTTCGTCGACCTCGTCGAGGCGGACGAGCTCTGGGACGGTGAGATGGAATCGTTCGATGTGGGCGACGAGGAGGTGCTCGTCGTGAAGGTCGACGGCGAGGTTCGTGCCTACGACGGAATCTGTCCACACCAGAGCATCTCGCTCGTGGAAGGCGAACTGGAGAACGGGGTCGTCACGTGCCGGGCTCACGAGTGGCAGTTCGATGCGCTCACCGGTGACGGCGTCAATCCCACCGATACCTGTCTGAAATCGCATGACGTCCGTGTGGTGGACGGCGTGATCCAAGTGCGGCTGCGCAGTCACGCCGCCACTGCATGAATGAGGAGTACGAAAATCCAATGAGTGTTCTCGAGATGGAATCCGGTGGGGAGTCGTCTCCCAATCTGGTGGGACCTGTCATCCGCTCGGGCGATCTCGCCGAGGCGGTCATCGACGCGATCGAAGCCGACAACCCCGACCGTGACGTCCTGGTCCTCGACCGCGACGACTACGTCCGGATTCACACGGTGGGCGAGTGCCGGCTCACCCAGGTGAGCTTGGCGAAGTTCTACGGCCAGGCATATGCGTTGTCGGCCCTGGAGATCGACATGCCCTCTTTCAAAGGCCGGTTGTCGACTCGAACCAACGAATACCGCTGGTACTACGAGAATGAGGCGTGAATGATGAGCGAGAAAGCAACGAAGGCCCGTAAGCGCGGGCTCAAGACGTGGAGCGCGTTCGGCAATCTGGGGCGCCGACCCACCGAATACGAGATCCTGACCCACAACATGAACCACACCACCGGTGAGGTTCCGCTGGAGATGGGACCGGACGTCCACGGCAACGTGTGGTTGCGCGAACACCGTGATTCGATGCCGCTGAACAACGTCGATTGGGATGCGTTCCGTGATCCCGACGCGATGATCTACGGCACCTACGTCGCGAGCCAGGACGACCAGGAAACCTACGTCGAGTACCTCCTCGAGCAATTCGACTCGGAAGGGTACGACGAAGGTCTCAACGAGGAGCAGCTCTCGCTGCTACGTACCGCGATCACGCCCACCCGGTATGTCGCACACAGCCAGCAGATGCTGTCGGCCTATGTGCAGCAGCTCGCGGTGAGCAGCTACGTCGCCAACTGCGCCGCCTTCCAGACGGCCGATCAGCTGCGCCGCGTGCAGTTGCTCGCCTACCGGACGACCCAGTTGAAACTTGCTCACCCCGACCGAGGTTTCGCGACCGGTGAGAAGGCCGACTGGACCGAGAATCCGCAATGGCAGCCGATCCGTGAGGCGTTCGAGTGGGCCTTGGTCGAATTCGACTGGGACCGCGCGTTTGTCGTGACGAATCTCGTTGTCAAGCCGATCGCCGACCAACTGTTCCTGGCGCAGGCATCCCGGCAGCTGAGTGCGTGCGGAGCACGGTTGGACTCGTTGATCGCCGAGAATCTGCTCAACGACAGCGAGCGCAGCGTGCGGTGGACGACCGCCCTCGTCAAGCATCTCACCGAAGCCGACCCGGCAAACCTCGAGGTGCTGCAAGGACATCTCAACGACTGGGTCGACCGTGGCGACGAGATGCTCCGAGCGGGGGCGGCACTGCTGGCCACCCTGAGCGGCCGGAAGTCCGATGCCATCGAGGCCGATGTGCGATCGACCTGGCACGGCATGCTCGAGTCCGTCGGACTCCGCGCCCAGTAGGACCGCGTCGCGCGGTACTGCGCCCAGCAGTACAGCGCCGAGAAGAACAAGGAGTGCCATGACAGCGTCGGCGGAATTCGTGAACCACAACCGTCGAATCGACTGTGAACCGGGCGAAACCCTGCTTCGGGCAGGTTTGCGCGCGGGTCTGTCGTTACCCTACGAGTGCGCCAGTGGAGGCTGCGGGAGCTGCCGCGCGCAACTGCTCGAAGGGAGCGTCGAATCGCTGTGGCCGGATGCGACCGGGCTCACCGATCGCGACCGCCGGCGCGGTAATCGCATCCTCATGTGTCAGTCGGTTCCCACCGAGGACTGTCGCCTCAAGGCGCCGGTCCTCGGTGAGGAGCCGGCTGCACCTGAACCGGTTCCCCGCAAGATGAGCGCCGTGCTGCGGCGCCGCGAGATGCTCACCGAGGACACTGCCCTGTTCGTGCTGGGTTTCGACGAGCCGGTCGACTACCTGCCCGGGCAGTTCATGCTCCTTGAATCCGCCGACGGTATCCGCCGCGCCTACTCGATGGCCCATCCGGCCGGCGAGATCGGCAGCACCGACATCGAATTCATCATCCGGGCCAAACCCGGTGGTGCGGGTTCGCGATGGCTCTTCGAACACCTGGCCTCGGGAGACGATCTTCTCGTCGAGGGACCGTACGGTCGGGCGTACGCGCGGCACGATTCCGATCGGCCGGTCGTCTCGATCGCCGGCGGTACCGGCCTGGCGCCGGTCCTGGCGATCACCGATCGCGTGCTGTCACAGGGCAAGTGCCCGCAGCTGGACTTCTACTTCGGGGTTCGGCGAGGGACCGATCTCGTGGTGATCGAACGCCTGGAGAAGCTCGCCGCGATGGGTGCCCGGGTGACCTTGTCGGTGCAGGAGCCGGCCGATGACCTGACGGTTCCTGCGAACATGACCGTGCGACCGGGCCTCGTCATCGACGCGGTCGCCCAGGATTGGGACGACTTGTCCGGCCACGACATCTACCTCGCAGGGCCGGCCGGTATGGTCGACGCCGCCCTGCGCGCGCTGCTACGGGAGCGCAGCGCGCTCGCCGACCGTGTCTTCTTCGACCGCTTCATAGCCTGACCACCCGCGCGACAATCCGTCATCACTACCCGATGATCTCGGAAAGGACCATCATGATCGTCGACACTCTTCCCAACGCACTGCCCACAGACGACAACTATGGTCGCAACTTCATCGGCGGTGAATGGAAG
Organism: Gordonia sp. i37; assembly: GCF_002043085.1. Taxonomy (NCBI): domain Bacteria; kingdom Bacillati; phylum Actinomycetota; class Actinomycetes; order Mycobacteriales; family Gordoniaceae; genus Gordonia; species Gordonia sp. i37. Next base: position 24,868 of record NZ_MVPX01000257.1, read on the forward strand.
TTCCCGGCTGCGCCATACGAATTCGAGATCCGCAACCCGTTGGACAGCACGATCACCACCGAGGTGCCGTTGTCGTCGCGGATCGATGTCACCCGGGCGATCTCCGCGGCAAGCGATGCACTGCACGGCCCGTGGCGGGAGTCGCAGACGCGCGGCCGCTCGCTGGCCCGGCTCCTGCAACGCTGCACCGAGCTGAGTTCGGATCTGGCCCGCCTGCAGTGCACCGAATCCGGTCTGTCGTGGTCGGATTCGACGGCGCTGCTCGACGCCACCCTCAAGCTTGCGCGTGGCCGTCTCGCCGAGCGCGTTCTGGGTACTCCCGCCGACCAACCCCCGGCGGTGTCCGGACACATACTCTCCTGGGGCCTGCCGATCTCCGAGATACTCTTGTCGGTGTTCTCGGCACTCGTCGACGGCCACACCGTCGTCGTGAAGCCCTCTCTGCGTGGTGCTCTCACCCCGGACGCAATAGCTTTGATCGCCGGTGAGGTCGGCTTCCCGCCCGGGGTGATCAACATCGTCCAGGGCACCGGGGTCGATGTCGGCGCCGCACTGATCAGCAGCCCCGACCTGGGACGGCTGTGTGTGCACGGCAACGAGAACACGCTCGCACGCGCCTCTCGCGCCTATCCGTTCACCCATGTCCCGCTCACGACGCTGCGCGGTGGCGGCAATGCCGCCATGGTCTTTCCGGGCGCAAGCGACGATGACATCGTTAACCTCGCGGCCGAGACCGCCGCCGCCGTCCGCGTGAACAGTGCCGGCGCGCTGTTCGGGCTGCACGCCATCGCGGTGCACCAGGATCTCGCCGAGCGGGTCATCGAGGCGGTGACCGAACAGGTCCGAATCGTGCGCCCGGCACCGCTTCCGGTGGAACTCCAGCGGCGCCGCACGATGTCTCGCGTCCATCGCCTCGCTGCTGCCGGTGGGCGCGTCCGCTGCGGCGGAGCCGTGCGTGACGACATCGCACACCGCATGGGGTGGCTGGTCAGCCCGACGGTCATCGAACTGGGGCCGGCAGCCCGGGCGATCCCGTTGCTCGACGCCGTGGGTGAGCCGAGCGGACCGGTGCTGACCATCAGCACCTGGGCCACGCATTCCGACCTCGATCGGCTGTTCACCCATGCGCGTCACCGCGACGGCTACGGATCGATCTGGGGCGACGACGTCGGGCACAACACCGCTGCCTTCGGCACCATCGTCCGCGGACAGAGCCCGTTGGGGGCGGCTCGCGCCGGACTGGTGCCGCGCGGATGGTACGAGGGAGTCGGCGTACAGGGCGCCACGACGGGCGTGAAGCGATGACGCGCGCCCCCTCGATGCTCGCCGCCGAGTGCGGTGGCCGGGCCGCGCGTGCGGGCCGACCCTACGTGTTCATCATCGACCCGCTCAAAGATCTACAGCCGCACCATGATACGTCGGTCGCGCTCATGGAGGCCGCGCAGTTGGCGCACCATCGGGTGCTGGTCACCGAGATCGGTGGTCTTTCCATCCGCGACGGACGTGCGGTCGCGCGGGTGTCGGAGGTGACGCTGAGCCCTGCGGTCCTGGCCGATGGCCACTGGATCACCAAACCCGATTGGTACACGATCGCGCCGGCCGAGGACCTGGTGCTCGACGAGGCCGCCGCGGTGTTCATGCGTACCGATCCCCCGGTGGACGCCGACTACCTCAGGGCCACATACATTCTCGACTTCGTCGATCCGCACCGGACATTGATGGTTAACTCACCACGATCACTGCGGGAGGCCAACGAGAAGCTCTTCGCCCTCCGTCTGCCGCATCTGGGGCCTCCGACGATCGTGACCGCGGACCGCGAGTTGATCGCGGCGACGGTTCGTCAGTGGGGAGCTGCGGTACTCAAACCGACCGACGGTATGGGTGGTCGTGGCATCATGATGCTGCGGCCCGGTGATCCCAATCTGGGTTCGATCCTGGATTCGGCCACCCGGTCGGGTCAGGGACAGGTGGTGATACAGAAATATCTCCCTCAGGTCAGCGACGGTGATCGCCGGGTGATCGTGCTCGACGGTGAACCCGTCGGGGTGATCCGACGACTGGCCTCGCATGGCGAATTCCGGTGCAATATGGCCGCGGGCGCATCCGTTGCCGCCGACGCGGTGACCGCGAGAGACTGCGAGATCTGTGCCGAACTGGCACCTTTGTTGTCGGCGAACGGGATTCATTTCGCCGGGATCGACATCATCGGTGGCATGCTGACTGAGGTCAACGTGACGAGCCCGACGGGTATCCGCGAGATCGACGCATTGTGTGGTACCGCGCTGGGTACACGCGTCATCGACTGGGCGGATGCGATCGTGGCGACTCGGATGGGGCAGCGATGACGGTGGCGGAACGGATTCTGGTCGTCGGCGCCGACGCAGCCGGCATGAGTGCGGCACACCAGGCATTGCGCACGGCCCGCACCCTCGGTCGGGCCGTCGAGGTGGTGGTCCTCGAGCGGACGCGGGATACCTCCTACTCGGCGTGCGGAATCCCTTATTTGGTAAGTGGTCTCGTCGATTCGCCGGACGAGCTGAGCGCGAGGACCCCGGAGAAGCATCGGGCGATGGGAGTCGATCTGCGGCTGGGTGCCACCGCGGTGGAACTGGACATGCAGGGGCGGGTGGTCGTCGCCGAAACCGGTACCGGAGCAAGGGAACCTTTCGAGTTCGACAAGTTGGTGTTGGCGACCGGCGCCGAGCCGCTGATTCCGGCGTGGGCGCGCGATGCGGATGGGCGGATGTACCGGGGCATCAAGGCCGTCAAGACTCTGGAGGACGCGCGCTATTGGCTCGAGGTGCTCGAGGTTAGTCCTCGCCCGCACCTGCGACGTGGCCTGGTCGTTGGAGGCGGCTACATCGGACTCGAGATGGCCGAGGCTTTGCGTGAGCGGGGTTACGAGTGCACCCTGGTCACCCGGTCGCGAGTGATGAGTTCGATGGACCGGGTGATGAGCGAACGCATCGAGTCCGCCCTCGGCCAGGCCGGGGTCCAGGTGCTCACCGACACCGTGGTCGACGGCATCACGGTCGCCGACGACGGGACCAAACGCGTCCGGATGAGTGGCGGGGAGGAGATCGATGTCGATCTCATCATGCTCGGGCTCGGAGTGACGCCGGCATCTGCGCTCGGCGCCGATGCCGGACTCGCCGTCGGCGAACACGGTGGATATCTCACCGACGAGCATCAGCGGCTCGCCGAGAACGTCTGGGCGGCCGGGGATTGTTGCGAGGTGTACGACCGGATGCGGGGTAAGAATGCGTTCCTGCCGTTGGGAACCCACGCGAACAAGCAGGGGCGCATCTGCGGTTTCAATGTGATGGGTGAAAGCCGAAAGTTCAATGGTGCGCTGGGCACCGCCATCACCCGGTTCAGTGTCGGTGACACCCACGTCGAGATCGCGCGGACCGGATTGAGTATGGGGCAGGCCGTCGAAGTGGGGTACGACCCCGAAGGGTTGGTCACCGAGGGTGGCACGGCCAGTGGGTACATGGCCGAGCGTGCCCCGATCATGACGAATGTCATCGCCGATCGGGGCTCACGCAGTTTGCTGGGCGTGCAGATCGTCGGTGGTCGTGGCGCGGGCAAGCGGATCGACACGGCTGCTGCTGCTCTGTGGGGAGAGATGAGCGTCGACCATCTCGCGGAGATGGATCTGTCGTACGCGCCACCGTTTGCGACCGTATGGGAGGCGATCCAGCTGTCGGCGCGCCGGCTCGCCGACCGACTCTAGACCGGCCACCCGCGCCGGGGTGTCCGGCGCGGGTGGCCGTGGTCAGAACGAGGGTCCACCGTGGCGGTGACCTGAAGATGGATGAGAGCCATGACGGATACCCGAGGCACAGATCCGTCCGCGTCGTGGTGCGCGGGAAGGCCGGCCGGTGAGTCGCGACTGTCGGATCTGCTGGAAACGCTCCTGGTTGATTCCTCCGGCGGGCTGAGGTCCGTCGGGGAACTGCGCCTGGCGTGGCCCGGTGTGCAGCTGCTTCGGTTCACCGGACCCGAGATCACGGTCGCCGGGAGCCAGAGCGGGCCGGTGTTCTGTTTCGCGATTCGAGGCCACCTCCACACCACCACCCCGCGTCGAGCCTTCGTTCCCGGACCAGGCTGGGGATTCGCCATCGCGACTGGCGTCCAGAGCGGCTTGATGGCATTGGGCGGTAATGAGTTTCGCAATCATCTCACCTTGTCGGTGGAACTCACGCAGGAATGCTGTCGCCGGGCGGCGTATGACATCGTCGACGGACTCGATGCCCCGACTTTGCAGGCCGATCAGCCCGACGGGGTGGCCGCCTTTCCCTATGGTCCCGAATTACGTTGTGCTCTGGGGCGTTTCGTACAGGCGCTCGGTGACGAGCGATCCCGCCGGACGTTGGCACCGCTCTACTACGAAGAGATCGCTCACCTTCTGTTTCGGGTCCCGGAGGTGCGACCGGTGTTCACCTCGGCGCTACGAGACGCCGGACAGGCAGACCCCGTCCATCAAGCGGTCCGGTACATGCGGGAGAACCTCACCGCCAACATCACCGTCACCGATCTTGCGCGCGAGGTCTCGTTGAGCCCTTCGGCTTTTGCACATTCGTTCCGGGCCAGCACCGGCACAACACCATACCAGTATCTCAAGCGTGTGCGGCTCGAGGCCGCGCACACGATGCTCCTCAGCGACCCGGCGGCGTCGGTAAGCGACATCGCGCGGACCGTGGGTTACGCCAACGCCTCCCATTTCATCAGCGAATTCAAGCGGCGATTCCGGGTGACCCCGGGCGAGCTCTCCCGCGTCCACGCGGGATGAATCACGTGGTCGGTGGCGGTTCATCGGTCGATGTCACGGATGTCGGAAAATTACTGCAGGAATCAGTAATTGACGAGTGAGAGAAATCCAGATTAGGCTGAGCGCAGCCTGTGGCAGTGAGAGTGGTCACACACAGAGCTAGTTTGCTTTTTCAATCACAGTGTGGCGCGGAGGTTTTCTGTGGCGCCACATCATCTCTGGTAAGGGGTTGCATCGCATGTCCGACAAACTGAAGTTCTTTTCCGCCGAGTGGTGTGCTGCTGCACAGGAGGCGGTCAATTCCAACCCCGAGGTGTACAAGGGTTTCAAGGATCCGGGTTCGTTCACCAATCGGATGGAGTTCGGCACGATCGGCCGCGACGATCTGGCAAGCCACCTGGAGTGGGAAGAGGCGAAGGTGACCGTGTGGACCCCGCCTCAGTTCCCCGAGGACGATCTCTGGCTGCGGATCGTCGCAAACCTCGACACCTGGCAGCGGGTCGCCGCAGGGGAGAGCGACGGCGGCAAACTGTTGCTGGCCGGCAAGATCAAGTTCGCCAAGGGGCCGATGTCGGCAGCCATCGAGAATGCGGGCGCCTTCAACGCCTTCCTCCTGTCGTGGGGACAGGTCCCGACCGACTGGGACATCTGACGACCTGACCACTCCCATCCAAGGCCATCGCGGCACGGGCAGGAGCCGGTGACAGATCGTGCTCGAAGATCTGGCCGGCTCCTGTTGTGGGATAACAACGTTCACCAAGATCAAGAGGAAGAACCCATGAGTACCGCAGAGACCACCGTATACAGCACCTCGCTCTACGACGGTGACGACGCCAACGGTGTGGCAAACGTCGTCTCCACCCTGTTGGGCCAGAATCTGGCGAACTTCCCGGCGCGGGTCAAGACCGCCAAGAAGATGTCGCGGCCGGTCACCATCTACAGCACCGACACCGAGACGGCGTGCACCATCGTTTTCGGTACCGAGGAAGCCGTTGTCTACAACGATGTCGTCGGAAAGCCGAGCGTCACCGTCATGGCGACCGTCGACCAGATCCTCGATGTGTCCCAGTTGCAGATGAAGGCCGGCGGGCTGGTGCCGGTCGGCTTCTTCACCAAACGCGGCATGGGAGTTCTCGGCCAGATCCTGGCGCACAAATTGGTGGTGAAGGGACTGCTGTCGCATACCGTGGCCTCCCTGCGGACGATCGCACTCTTGTCGGTGGTCGACTCATGACCGCTTCGGCCGCGAGACATGCTGTCGATGAGGACAATTCACCGAGATCGTCGCGGACCTTCTGGCTCCGGGCGATCGGGTTGCTGATCCTCCTCGTGGTCGTGATCTTCTATCTCACGCCGCGGATCTACAACCTGGTGGCGACGCCGTATCGACTCGATGCCGCGGTGGGGTCGGCATCGAAGTACAACCCGGCGCTCGATCGGATCGTCGGTCACGAAGAGGTCACCCTGACCGCATTCAATGCCCTCGACAGCCTCGATGCATCACTGGCATCGGTACTCAAGACCGATGCGGCTGTCGCCGACCAGCTCAAAACACTTGTGGGACAAATACGTACGGATATGGTGCCGATTCTCTCGACGGCGAATGCCAATGTCGGCGACCTCGTCGGTTCGTTGAACACCTTGACCTCGCGGATCAAGGCGCTGCAGCCGCCGGTCGACGGCGCGACGGCGGCCGTCGCGGCAGACCGCGCAACCCTGCAGGGGATTCTCGACGACGCAGCATCGACGGCGGCAAAGGTACATCAGGCCAGACTGTCTGCAGCCAACGGCGCGGGCGATCTCTCGGGAAGGTGAGGACGCGATGACATTCTTCGGACGGGCCGGCGGTCCGGCGCGAATGGTGTGGGCGGTGGTCCTGCTTGCGGTCTTGCTGCTGCTGAGTTTTGTGGTGTTCACCCTCAACGGTCGGCTCGACAACCAGCAGCGCGCCAATCTCACCACGGTCGGGGCATCCGGCCGGATCGACGAGGTCAACGACAAGGTGACCAAGGAACTCGCGCAGCTCACCGATCTGACCCACACCGCGCAGACAGCGCTCGACGCCACCCGGAAGCTCGGACCTCTGCTAACCGATCTCAACAGCGCGATCGGGGAGGCGGCAGGGTTGTTGGACTCCAGCACCGGCGGTGCGGAATTGACCAACGAGCAGTTGACGACGATCCAGGGCCTGATGGTCAAGGTCAAAAAAACCGTCACCCCACTGGTGGCCTCGGCAGGGGCGTTCGGTGATCAGGGAGATCAATTGCTCACGACTGCAAAGGGGTTGGTCGCCGACCTGCGTAGCGCGGTCGCCTCGGCCAGAACGATAAACCAGATGCTCCCGCTGCCCGGCTGATGCGGTGATCCCCAGTCGTCGCGTTCCCGCCATCACTATTCTCACGAGCTGAAAGAACGACAATGTCATCAAGTGCCGAGCACCCGTGGAATTATCACCTGGGTACTCTTGCCGATCTTCACCGGACCGACGTCCGTACCGAGGACATGCCGTATCGCGATGGCGAGACGCTACGTATGCGTCCCGATATCGATTCCGGCGAGATCCGCGGATCGAGCGGATTCGCGGTCGCCACCGAATGGATCGGTCGGGTGGCTGCCATCGTCGCGGTCGTCCTGTTCGCCCTCGTCCTGGTGACCATCCACAAGGGTCTGGCGGTCCAGCACAGTGCGCGCCAGGTCGTCGGCAACTTCCACACCGCCAACGACTATTTCGATCAACGTGCCGATCTCTCGGCACCGGCCACCGCACGGCACCAACTCGAACAGTTGCAAGGCGTGCTGACCGACCTCAACAAGTCGGCAGCGGTCGACGTCGGCAATCTCGCCGACCTCGTGCCCAACATGCAGCGGCTGTTGGCCGCAGGACAGGGCGATCAGCAGATCGCGGTGTCGCTGCAGCAGATCGCAGCCTCGCTCAAGGAGTCGGCAGGATCTCTCCGGACGATCGCGACCAGCGCCAATTCCACGGTGAGTGGTGTCAACGATCAGCTGGGTGTCGCCATCGATCTGGTGGAGGAACTCAACAACGAACTATCCAGAACCACAAAGAAACTCGCTCCGATTCCCGCT
>NZ_MVPX01000258.1:0-13169 GCF_002043085.1 Gordonia sp. i37
GGCCGCCCCCCGCCGCAACCCGCAGGAGGTAACTGATGGTGTCCACCCGAGTGTGGCTCGTGACACTGGGCGTGATCGCCCTGGTGCCGATTCTCGTGCTGTGTGTGGTGAACCGGTTCATCCCGACGGGCACCGATCTGAAGGACCCGTTGGGCCGACCGTCTGATCTGAGCAACCAGATCATCTATTCGGCCTACCAGTTCGACGTCATCACCGCACGCCTGGACCCCAAGCACCAAGAGCTGTCCCAATCGATTCAGGTCCTCGAGACGGTCGCCACGGATCTGGCCAAACTGACCGATGCCGCGGGCCGGTTGACCGGCCTGGCCGGCACCGTCAACGAATCGACGTCAGGCGTCATCGGAATCGCGGGCGGGCTGCCGGAGAAGATCCAGACCATCCCCGTCCGTTCCGATACCGCCGCACCGACCGTGTTGACGCTCGCCGGCGCCATCCAGGCGGTGACCAATCAGTTGGCAGCAGTCAACGGCGGACTCCAGACTGTCGGGTCGAGTCTGGCAACGCTCGGCCCGCGCGCGCATTCGATCGCGCAGACCTTGTCCTACATCGAGGAAGAGGCCGCGCACGTTCGCGAGCTGGGCCCGTTGCTGGCGCTCCTGGGTCCGGCAGTCAACGGCCCGCAGACGCCCGCACCTCAAGATCCGGGGCAACCGACCCTGCGCAACGAGTCATCGACGCCCTCGACCTCGCCACATCCGTCAACGGCGCCCGCCACGCCGGGCCGTTGAGTAGTAAGGAGAGATCATGACCACGACGTCAGGAAGACGATTGTCCGTGAGCTGGGCAATCGCCATTGCGCTCACGCTTGCGACCCTCATCGGCATCCTCATCGTGACGCGAGACCTCAGTATCTCCAACGACATCTTCAAAGATGGTGTGGTGCAGGCGAACAAGGTGGACCACACGACTGATAGGGCCAACGACGGCTCGGCGCAACTCCCGCCGGCCGACGACGCGATCAATCAGGGACTGCCGCAAGTGTTCGGCGTGATCGACTCTCTCAACCAGGCCAACGGCACCCTGGCCACGCTGGCCACCGACCTCCAATCACTCGGAACCGCACTGGAGAAGGCTGATCCGTCGCTGGTGAGCATCATCGGGTCGGCCGGGGAGGCGACCTCGTCGGCATCCGGGGCCACCGGTCAGGTCGGCGAGATCAACACGACGCTGGTTGGTGCCAACACCCGGGTGCAGAACCTCGGGACGCTACTCGATCGCACACAGGAACTGAGCACCATCATCGATTCCAAGTTGCGCATCGCCTTGCTGCTTCCCAAGTTCCCCAAGTGAGTACACGCGGAACCCGGCCCACCGGTACCGTGGCCGACGTCGTCGAGCATCTCGAGATGCAATCGCCCGACGACTCGGGCACGCCGGTATGGCCGGGTCTTCGCGTGTATCGTTGCAGCACTCCCCACGCGTGGCGCGGTGTGGTGAGCTCACCCTCGCTCTGCTGTGTCGTTCGCGGTCGCGTCACCATCGACGTCGCCGGACAAGGCTTCGGCGCCGACCCCTCGCACTACGTCGTGGTCCGAGCCGGAGCTGAATATACTGCGACAGTCGATGATACATCGACTGAAGGGGTGCTTTTGGGATTCGTTCTCCGGCTCGGCTCGGCACTGGTGAGCGACGTGAGCGCGGATATGGGATCGGAGTCATCGGCCACGCCCGGGGCAGCGGTGGTGCTGCCCGTCTCGGGAGTGTGGGGGTCTTCGATGACGGCACATCTGGCTGCGGCTGTCTCGCGGTTCGTCAAAGCACTCACCGATGACGGCGACCGGCGTGTGCTCGGTCCCCTGTACCAGCGCGAGATCGTGTATCGACTACTGCAACAGCCGCAGTCTGCACGTGTGCTCGGGTCCACGTCGGACGTGGCGCTGATGGCTCCGGTGATCGCCTACGCACGCGCGCACCTCACCTCCGTGATATCGGTGAGTCAACTCGCCGCGCAGGTATCGATGAGCCCGTCCGGGTTCGCCCACACGTTCCGTGCGCAGACGGGGGTCAGTCCCTATCGATTCGTCAAGGACATGCGTCTGGATCAGGCACGAATCCTGTTGTCCCAGAACGATGGCGCAGTATCCGACGCCGCGCGTGCGGTCGGATATACCTCGGTGTCGCACTTCGCGGCCGAGTTCAAACGCCGGTACGGAGTGTCGCCCGGCGATTTTCGAAAGACCGGGTCGGGCCTCAACTTCGGATCGTGCGAACCAGCAGTTCGGCGAGCGGACCCGATGACGCGGGATTCTGCCCGGTGAACAGCCCGCCGTCGGAAACCACATGTTCCTGCCACGCCGATGCGGACGATTCGAACAGCCCGCCTTCACTCTTGAGTCGGTCCTCCAATAGCCACGTGGCCTTGTCGGCGTAACCCACCTGCTGCTCCTCGACATTGGTGAACCCCGTCAATCTGCGACCGGCGAAAAGCCACGTGCCGTCTTCCCGGCGTGCGGGGAGCAGGGCGGCGGGGCCGTGGCACACCGCGGCGACGGGCCGGTCGTCAGCGTAAAACGCTCCGACGAGCTTGCCGAACCACTCCGCGGACGCGAGATCCTCCATGGGGCCGTGGCCGCCCGGAATGAACAGGACGTCGAAATCCGTGGGGTCGACGGACTCGAGCACCGACGCACCGGTGAGTTCGTCGGAGATGGAGTCGATGTAGTCGCGGATGCGCTGGCCTGCCTCGACACTGCCGCCGTTCATTTCCGGCGTGTATCCGGCCTTGTCGTCGGTGGGCGCGACTCCACCGGGTGTCGCGATGGTGATCTGGATGTCGGCGTCGCCGAAGACGCGGTGCGGAGTCGCCAGTTCCTCTGGCCAGTAACCGCACGGATGTGTAGTGCCGTCGGCGAGGGTCCAATAGTCGACACCGGTTACCGCGATCAAGACAGAAGGCAAGTCCGTTCCTTTCACTTGGGCTGGGCCACTACTTAATCAACCGCTCGCGTCGGCCCCGATCAATGGCCGAGTGGATTCTTGGCAGGAGTGGGGCATCATCATGCAGGATTCCGTTCATCGGTGACGGTGACGGTGACGGTGACGGTGACTCGCCCGAGCCGCGATCGGGCGGCGGATCAGGGGAATGCCGTGAATCCGGCGGCACCCGGCCGTAGGCTCGACCCGTGACCACGATCGGCGCGGTGGACAGTGATCAGGGGACGAGTCCACCACGGGCGGCCCTGGTACTCGGGGCGCTGATCCTGGTGGCCGGTGTCGCCAACATCAATCTGTCCGTGGCCAATGTCGCACTCCCCGATATCGGCAAGGCCCTCGACGCCAGTTCGACGCAGCTGAATTTGATCGCCGTCGGCTACTCGCTGGGACTGGCGGCCTCGGTGCTGTACTTCGGTGTGCTGGGCGATCGTTTCGGCCGACGACGGTTGCTCATCGCCGGCATGTTGTTGACGTTGCCGGCGTCGCTGATCGCCGGTTTCGCGGTGGGCCCGAACGTCTTGTTCGCCGCACGCGTCCTCGGCGGGATCTCGGCCGGTCTGGCTTATCCGACGACCCTGGCGATCATCACGGCCCTGTGGACCGGTGCCCGCCGCACCGGCGCGATCGCGGCGTGGTCGGCGATCGGCGCGGCGATCTCGGCGACCGGACCCGTCGTGTCGGGGGCGTTGCTGGAGCAATTCGCCTGGCAATCGGTCTTTTTGGTGACGCTACCGCTCGCCGTGCTCGCGCTGGCCGGCGCGTGGTTCCTGGTGCCTCCCGACCGCGGCGACACCGCCGTCGCCGTCGACAACCTCGGCGGCGTCCTGTCGATCGTGCTGGTGGGTGCCACCGTGCTGGCGATCAACTTCGCCCCGCTGAGCAACATGCGGACCGCGGTGTGGGTGCTCGCGGCGATCGCGATGGTCTCGATCGTCGTGTTCGTGTGGCGCCAACTTCGGATCAGGGTGCCGCTCTACGACTTCCGGATCGCATCTCGGCCGACGTTCTGGGTGGCGGCGGTCGGCGGCATCGTCATCTTCGGCACCCTGATGGGCGCGATGTTCGTCGGTCAGCAGTATCTGCAGAACGTGCTCGGCTACTCCACTCTCGCCTCGGGTGCGATGGCCCTGCCCGCCGCCGCGGCGATGGTGGTGGTCGCACCGCAGTCGGCGAAACTCGTGGAGTCCATCGGATCTCGCTACACCCTGCTCATCGGGTACCTGTTCATCATTCTCGGCCTGGCACTGGCGCTGATCATGTGGCACGACACCGCGCCCATCTGGTCGGTGATCGGTACCTACATCCTGATCGGCGCGGGCGTCGGATTCGCCGGTACCCCGGCGTCGCATTCGTTGACCGGCTCGGTGCCGGTCTCACGCGCCGGAATGGCATCGAGCACCTCGGATCTGCAGCGCGATCTCGGTGGCGCGATCATGCAGTCGGTGCTCGGGGCGATCCTCACCGCCGGGTACGCCAAGACGTTGACGGCGGCGATCTCCGCCTCACCCGACGCCGACCACGTCAGCAGCGAGACCCAGGCGGTGCTCACCAAATCATTTGCCAGCGCCGCGGATCTGGCACAACGCTATCCGCAGTATTCGCACGAGATCATCACCGCCGCGCGCGACGCCTTCGTGCACGGTGACGCCCGGGCGAACGCGGCGGCCATCGTCATCGTCGGATGCGGCGCCCTGCTGGTGGCCGTGTGCTATCCGAAGGCGGCAAAGGAACGAGAAGCGATGCGCCGCTACGCCACCGAACGCGGAGTATCGGCCTCCGACGACACCTGAGCGGTGCTCAGGTCACCTCGAACGACGGGCTGACACCGACGATCGGGCGCAGGCGACCGGTCGACGACTTGACGTCACCGAAATACCGGATGCGATGACGACCGGCTGCGCCCTGCGGGATTCGCCACGTGATGGTCACGATCGATGCCGAATCCTGACCGTCGGGGCGCTTCCAGTCGAGTTCGCTTGCCGCCCCGGTGTCGTCCTCCGCGGTGATCCAGCGTCCCCCGTCGAAACGCTCGATCACGTAGTAGCCGTCGGTGGGCCGGGACCCGTCGGGGGGCACACGTCGCACACGATTGCTCGGATGTGCTCCGGAGAACGCCACCGAGACCGATTGTCCGGCAACGTAGGTGGCTTTGGGCGTGGCGACGACCGCGCCGAAGGTGGTGTCGCGGACCGGACTGTCGGCGGGGACCGGCGCGAGGAGATTCGGCTGCAGCCCGCTGGTGTCGGCGGGTGTCGGTCCGAGATCGCCGCGCCTTCCCGCGGCCATCGTGCGGGCCAACCGGTCGAACTCCTGCATGTAGGCGCACAACGTGTAGCGCCCGAACAGTGTCTCGCCGCCCTCGTACTGTTGCGACAGGAACTCCTCCGGCGTCGTCACGTACTGGCTGTAGCCGTTGGCGTAACCCTGCATCAGCACGTTCTCCAGTGGCACGCGCAGTGCGTCGGCAACGATCCGCCGGATGCGCAACCCGGCGACGATGGTGAATTCGGCAGGCCCGCAAGCCAGGACGAGGTCACCGATCCGGATCAGCTGGATCGGCAGCACCTGCTGTACCCAGGGTCGCGGGGGAAGGTAGCCGAGTGGGAACAGGTCGAACTTCGGTGCCTGGATCGCGACCGCCCAGTCCGGCGGCGTCGCGCTGGTGTCGACGCCGAGGGCCTGCGCGAACGGCAGCGTCACACCCTCCTGGAGAAAACTCAGCTGGCTCCGCGTGTTGTCCTCGGTGCTGGTGGCCGCGGCGGCCGCACCCATGATCGCCGGGGTGGTGCGCGTGGGTTTTCCGTCCGGGGTGTAGTGGCCGTCGATCCGGATGTCGGAGAGATCGAGGAAGCGATAAGCGTAGCTGATGGCGCCGGTCAACGGCCGTGCTGCGGCGAAAGCACGTTGCGCGGCGCGATATTGGCGGTCGCCGATCATCACCCGGTTGGTGCGGTGGTCGGCGGTGGGTCCGCCGGGGTGCATCTTGCGCAGCCACAGGTTCGGTGTCATGTCGCCGGCGTTGGTCTGCGGGAATGCCGCCACCACGCCGGGATTCGCGCTCTCGGCCAGATAGGAGGCGTAGCCCTTGTTGTCACTGGAGATCAGGGTGTTGGCGTCGGTGAGCGAGGTGCCGTGCGTGGCGAACCAGGTGATCTCGCCGATCACGGTGCCGCCCTGGCGCAGTCGCAACGCGGTGACCTGCGGGTCGATGTGTTCGGGGAAGTGCTTCTGGTCGGCTGTCGGATTGCGGACGAACGCCTGCACGGACCGGTTGGCACTTGCGTCGTGCAGCTCGCTGTGGCCGAGCTCGAGAGTTCCCGGAGCGAGACTGTTGTGCGCGGCGACGATGGCCTCGACGATTCCGTCGACCTCGGCGCGATACGAGTTCTCCCGATGCCCGAGTGCGGCAAGGACATACGCATAATCCCAGGCGGTACCGCCGCACGAGTTGTGATTGTGCGTGGCGTTGATGTTGACGTTCTCGTTGGTGTAGGCGTTGCCGAAGCGTTGTGCCAGCGCCTTCATCACACCGATGCGGTGGGATTCGAAGATGCACGCGAGATCGGCGTTGACGAAGACGATCCGGGTACCGGTGGCGGCGTCGGCGATGATGTAGGCACGCGCCCACACGCGTTGCAGGAGGCCGGTGGCCACCTGCGAGAGATCGGAGTAGCCCATCATGCCTTGTCCGGCAATGGCTCCGGTGATGTCACCGCGTCCGGCGCCGACGAGATAGCCGCCCGATGGTGCCGCCTGTGCTGGACCGGGGGTACCGGCGACACCGGCCAAGCCGAGTGCTGTGGCCCCGGCCGCCGCTCCGGCCAGTAACCCTCGCCGGCTGACCCCGGCTGCTCTCGCGGTGTCCGTCATCGTTGTCGCCCCTCCGAACCGGTCCTGCCCGCATCGTCGGCGGGTGCCGCCATTGCGGCAAAAGTGGTGGCCAACACGGCGATATGGCGCCGCGCGGCGTCGCTGTCATGATCGGTCAGCCACGACAGCGTCAACCCGTCGAGCGACGAGGTGACGATGTGGGCGAGTTCGTCGGTCGGCATCGTCCACCGCAGTGACATCGTGTCGGCGATGAAGCGCAGGGCGTCGGCAACCGCCGACCGATAGACCTCCCACTGGCGACGCCCGGCTTCCGGATCGTGGCGCATCGCGTGAGTGGCGACCTCCAGCAAGGCGATCTCTCGCCTCGGATCGCTCTCCAGGAGGCGCAGATAGGCGTCCATCGCCGCGGTCAGCACCTCGGTGAGTCCGGTACCGGGGTCGGTGAGTTCCACGCTGAGCAGCGCGCCGAGCCGTTCGGCGCTGGTGATCTCCTCGATCACGGCGCTGATCAGTGCCTCGCGTGAGGAGAAGATGTAGAACAGTGCGCCCTGCGGCATGCCGGCCTCGCCGACGATCGCCCGGGTGGTCGCCGCGGCGAGTCCGTCGCGCGCGATGACCCGGATTGCGGCGTCGATCAGCTCCGCACGTCGCTCGTCGAACGTCATTCGGCGCATCGAGAATCCCCCCGGGTCAGTTGATCGTTCGGTCAACTATGCATCACGGGGGGTGATCTGTCGCGCGGATTGCAGGAATTCGTCAGATCGTGTGGTCGTGCAGGGTGGGCAGACTGTCATAGGCGTTGCGGATGTGGCGGGCGGCGAGTCGGGACGCGCGACCGGCGTCGCCTGCGCTGATGGCGTCGAGGATCTCGCGATGCTCGGTCATCAATGCCGCGCGGAGTGCGGACCAGTCCTCGACGTCGGTGAAGGCAGCGAGGATCGCGCGACGCTGGGCATTGCGAATGGCGACCGTCATCGCGGTGACGAGCCGATTGCCGCCGGCCTCGGCGATGGCGGTGTGAAAGGCGATATCGGCTTCGTTGAAGGCGGCTCGATCGTCGACGGCGGCCTCCATCGCGGCCATCGCCTCGTGGACCGGTGCAAGGCGTGCGGGATCGTGTGCCCGCGCTGCCAATTCGACGCTCGAGGACTCCAGGGTCACCCGCGCGTCGACGACGTCGGCGAACGCGAAGTTCGACAGCGCGATGTGCAGGCGCAGAAAGTGGGTCAGGGCCTCGGCGGGCATCGCGGCGACGAAGGTGCCGGCGCCGGAACCGCTGCCGACCGCCGATCGGAGCACGCCCTGGGCCTCGAGGACGCGCAACGCCTCGCGGACCGCGGGCCGGCTGACCTGCAGGCGCGCGGCGAGATCGCGCTCGGGTGGTAGCGGATCGCCGACACCCAATGCTCCGGAGAGGATTTGCTCCTCGATCGCGTCGATCACCATCTCGTAGGTGCGGGTACGCGCCACCGGTTGCCAGTTCGGGCTGGGCGCGGACGCCGTCGCAGATGACCGGCCGATCGTCATGGGAACCACCTTCCGTGCGGAGTCGGTGGCCCCGCGTCGATCCGGGTCGCTCTGTTGACAGGCGCGACGGGATCACCTTACCGTGAATCGTGTGGTCAGACCACAGGTCTTTCCAGCTCACAGCCCAGCCATCTCCCGCGGAGTCCGTATGCGCATCCCCGATCAGCTCGCCCGGCCATCGATCGTTCGGTCGGGGCACCCGTGATGACGGTCGCCCTGTTCGCCACCTGCTTCAACGACACGATGTGGCCCGGTACGCCCCGGGCGACCGTGCTGCTCCTCGAGCGACTCGGCGTCGAGGTCGAGTTCCCCGTCGAGCAGACCTGCTGCGGCCAGATGTTCACCAACACCGGCTATGCCGACGAGGCGATCCCCGGTGTGCGACAGTTCGCCGACGTCTTCGGTGGGTACGACGCGGTCGTCGCCCCCTCGGCCTCCTGCATCGGCTCTTTGCGCCACCAGCATCCGGGGCTGGCGGCTCGCTCGGGCGATCACGGGTTGCAGGACGCGGTGGCTGCCTACACACCGAAGGTGTACGAACTCAGCGAATTCCTCGTCGACGTCCTCGGTGTCACCGACGTCGGCGCGTACTTCCCGCACCGGGTCACCTATCACCCCACCTGTCATTCGCTGCGCATGCTGCGCGTCGGCGACAAACCGCTGCAACTGCTCCGGGCGGTCAAGGGCATCGACCTCGTGGAACTGCCTGCCGCCGACCAATGTTGCGGATTCGGTGGCACCTTCGCGATGAAGAACGCCGACACCTCGGTGGCGATGGGCTCCGACAAGTCCGCACATGTCAAGGAGACCGACGCCGAAGTGCTGGTGGCGGGAGACAATTCCTGCCTCGCCCACATCGGCGGACTACTCAACCGGGAACGCGCCGGGGTGCGGATGATGCACCTCGCCGAGATCCTCGCCTCCACCGAGAAGGAGTCGGCATGACCACCTCTCGCGACCCGGTGCACGAGATGCCCACGATGGCACCGTCACTGGCGTTGGGCTCCGGCCATCCGCACGTCGGGGTCACCTCGACCTTCGTCGGAATGCCGAAGTTCCCCGAGGCCGCCAGGACCGAGCTGGCCAACACCACTCAACGTCGAAACCTCGCCCACGCCACCGGGATCATCCGCACGAAGCGGGCCGGGGTGGTCGGCGAACTCGACAACTGGGAGCAGTTGCGCGTCGCCGCCGAACAGATCAAGAACCGTACCCTGCGCAACCTCGACCGCTATCTGATCGAGTTCGAGGAGAAGGCGAGTGCCGCCGGGGCCGTGGTGCACTGGGCCCGGGATGCGCAGGAGGCCAACCGGATCGTCGTCGACCTGGTTCGTCAGACCGGAGCCGACGAGGTGGTCAAGGTCAAATCGATGGCCACCCAGGAGATCGAACTCAACGAAGCCCTGCAGGAGGCGGGCATCGACGCCTGGGAGACCGATCTCGCCGAACTCATCGTCCAACTCGGCGACGACTGGCCCAGTCACATCCTCGTGCCGGCCATCCACCGCAATCGCAGCGAGGTCCGCGAGATCTTCCGGCGACGGATGAAAGAGGTCGGCCGCCCGGCACCCGACGATCTCACCGACGATCCCAAGCGGCTCGCCGAGGCCGCACGACTTCACCTGCGCGAGAAGTTCTTACGCGCCAAGGTCGGCATCAGCGGCGCGAACTTCGCGGTCGCCGACACCGGCAGTCTCGTCGTCGTCGAATCCGAGGGCAACGGCCGCATGTGCCTGACCCTGCCGGAAACGCTGATCTCGGTGGTCGGGATCGAGAAGATCCTGCCCACCTGGTCCGACCTCGAGGTCTTCCTGCAGGTGCTACCGCGGTCGAGTACCGGGGAGCGCGAGAACCCGTACACCTCGATCTGGACCGGCGTCACCCCCGGCGACGGACCCCAGAACGTGCATATCGTCTTGCTGGACAACCATCGCACCGACGTGCTCGCCGACGAGGTCGGCCGAGATGCGTTGCGCTGCATCCGATGTTCGGCGTGTCTGAATGTGTGTCCGGTATACGAGCGCGCCGGCGGACACGCCTACGGTTCGGTCTATCCCGGGCCGATCGGCGCGATCCTCACCCCGCAGCTACGGGGTACATCGTCGGCGGGCGACAAGTCGCTGCCGTTCGCCTCCAGTTTGTGCGGGGCATGCTTCGATGTGTGTCCCGTGCGTATCAACATCCCGGACATATTGGTGCACTTACGAACCCGAGTCGTCGATGAGAAGCGCGGTTGTCTGCCGAGCGGTGAGGCCGCCGCGATGAAGGCCGGTGCGTGGATGTTCGCCGACCACCGTCGCCTCGAGGCAGCGCAGAAGGCGGCCACCACCAGTCACCGGTTCTTCGGCAAGCGCACGACGATCGGTGCCCTGCCGTGGCCGTTGTCGGCGTGGAGCTCGGCCCGTGACGTCCCGGTGCCGCCCGCGGAATCGTTTCGCGACTGGTGGAAACGCGAACGCGGGAACCGTGCGGCCGGGGAGGAGGACCGATGAGCGCCCGCGAGGAGGTCCTGACCCGTGTGCGAGCCGCGATCTCCGACGTCGACGACGCCACACGTGAAAGCGACATCGACTGGGACTACGGACAAGCGGTGCCGACCGGTGATCTCGACACCGTCGAACGATTCGCCGAGCGCGTGGCCGACTACCGTGCCGTCGTCGAACGCGTCAGAGAACACGACCTGGCACAACGGATCTCTGCGGCGCTGGCCGACGTCGACGGGCCGGTGCTCGCCGACCCGGCGTTGCGCTCGCTACTGGGCGTCGAGGAGAACTGGATCGATGACGAGACACTCTCCCCGACGCAGCTCGACCGGGTCGGTGCGGTGGTGACCACGGCCGCCGTCGGGATCGCCAACACCGGCCCCATCGTGTTGGACCACGGCGCCGGGCAGGGTCGGCGTGCGTTGTCGCTGGTGCCCGACGTCCACCTCTGCATCGTCGACGCCGCACAGATCGTCAGCGACGTCCCCGAGGCCGTCGCTCGGCTGATCGCCGACGGTGCTGCCGCACGCCCGCAAACCTGGATCAGCGGGCCCAGCGCCACCAGCGACATCGAACTCGACCGTGTTGAAGGCGTGCACGGTCCGCGCACCTTGCACGTGGTGATCGTGGGCTGAGAGCGGGGTGGGCGGATTGTCCCGCCGTGGGCAGCGATCAACTGACAGATCGTCGGTTGCCGGGTGGAGGTGGACGCAGCACAGTATCGCCATGACAGCTACACCCGATATTTCCGCCGATCCGGCAGCCGTCGAGTACGGCGGCAAGGTTCTCGCCGTCGAACCCGGCGGCAACGAGCCGATTCCTCTCGAGGCCCGGCACGGCAAACCCCGCGGCCTGTTCTGGACGTGGACGGCGCCGAACCTGGAGTTCGCCACGATCTTCGTCGGCGTCATCTCGGTCGCCTACTTCGGGCTGTCATTCTGGCAGGCCGTCGGCGCCGTGGTGCTCGGCAACCTGCTCGGTGCGGTCGCGCACTTCCTGCTCTCCGCCGAGGGACCGCTGCACGGTGTACCGCAGATGGTGTTGGGGCGCTTGGCCTTCGGTCACAATGGCAACATCCTGCCGGCGACGTTCATGGCGGTGATGTGCGGCGTCGGGTGGTTTGCCACCAACAGCGTCAGCGGGGCCTTCGCCCTGGCGACCCTGCTCGGCATCACGCCGCTCGCCGGACTCATCGTGATCGTGGTGCTACAGACGGCATTTGCGTTCTTCGGCCACAATCTGGTGCAGCGCTTCGAGCGCCTGGCGGCCCCGATCCTCGCGATCGTCTTCCTCATCGGCGCGGTCATCATCTTCAGCAAGTCCGACGTGTCGGCGGGATCGGCCGAGGGTGGTTTCTCGATGGGGGGCTTTCTCCTCGCCTTGGGCGCCTCGTTCGGCTACACGGCGGGCTGGACGCCCTACGCCGCGGACTACACCCGCTACCTGCCGCCGACCGTGTCTAAGATGCAGACCGGACTGTTCGCCTCGGCAGGCCTGTTCCTCTCGTGCACGCTGCTGATGGTGGTCGGCGCCGCGTCGATGACGATCGGTGCGCCGACGTCGGACAACCCCACGGACGCATTCACCGCCAACTTCCCGTCGGCCATCGCCGACCTCACCCTGCTGGCCATCGCGGTGGGAGCGATCGCAGCCAACGCCATCAATGTGTACTCGGGCGCAATGGCTTTCGTGACAATGGGGTTCAAACTCCCGGTCGGCGCGCAGCGGGCACTGGTGTCGGTGTTCTTCGGTGTCGTCGGGTTCCTCGTCGCCTGGTGGGCGCTGGCCGACGCCGCGGCCTCCTATGAGGCGTTCCTGCTGCTGGTCGCGTACTGGATCGGTCCCTGGCTCGGTGTGGTCTTCGCCGACCGTGTGCTGCGACGCGAGCCGCCGTCACTCGAACTCCTCTATGACCGCAAATACACCAACTGGGGTGGACTGGCTGCATTCGTCATCGCTCTCGTCGCCTCGGTCCTGTTGTTCTGCAACCAGGAACGCTTCGTCGGCTTCGTCGTCCGGGCGGTACCCGAACTCGGTGACATCGGCGCCTTCGTCGGCTTCGCCATCGCCTTCATCGCCTACCTCCTCCTGGCCCGCTCCCGGGTCGAGAAGTCGGTGCAGCAGTACGGCTGACACGAGGCGTAGGGTTCCAGCGTTTACTTGCGGCGGTCTCGAGGCTCGCCGCACGCGGCTCGCACCTCGACCATCGGGGGGACCGTTCCCATCCCGGTGGCCGTCCCACCCCGCGCGGAATGCTCCAGGCCTTCCCATCCGATGGCCGCCCCATCCCGATGGTCGAGGTGCCGAGGAGCGCCAGCGACGAGCCTCGAGACCCCTTGTGCTGAAAGGATTCCGGGGCACGGTGGTGCGGTT
>NZ_MVPX01000259.1:0-36223 GCF_002043085.1 Gordonia sp. i37
GCCGCTGCCAGTTGTTGTGTCACAAGTGTTTTCGCGTCGATGCTCATGCTGTCGTTGCTCCCTCCAGGTGGGCTGCCACGATGGGCGGCAGTTGTCGATGAAAGTCGGTGCGCTGCTGGTAGGCATAGCCCGCGGCCAGGACCTCGGCCTCACCGAACGGCGGACCGACGATCTGCATCGACATCGGCAAGCCCTCGGCGTTGAAGCCGGCGGGCACTGCCAACGCGGGATTGCCCACGGCGTTCCAGTACGGCGTGTGCAGTGTCGGCATGATCGGCCCGAGGTCGGTCTGTTCTACCCGCGGCGCAGGCCGACTCGTCGTCGGCGTCAGCAACAGGTCGACATCGGTGAACAGTTCGGCTACCAGACGCTGTCCTGCGCGTCGCACCCGTTGCATCTGGACGTAGTCCCCCGCCGGGATCAGTGCTCCGGCGGCTACGGCCATCCGCGCTCCCGCGCTGAAGTCGTCCCATCGTGACTGAAGGTCGGGACGATGGTAAGCGTATGCCTCACAGGAGAATCCCTGGAAGGTCGCTGACGTGAGTTCCCGGTAGTAGGGCAACTCGACCGGAACCACCACCGCACCCGCGGCCTCGAGTGTCGCGACGAAGTCCGCGATGAGGGCCGTCAACGACGGGTCCCACGACTCGTCGTCACAGAACCGTTCCAGCGTGTCCAACCCGATCCGCACACCGTCGAGTGAGCCGGTCAAACCCGACAGGTAGTCGGCGACCGGTTCCGTCGAGGAGCACGGATCGGACGCGTCATGGCCGGCCAGGACGCCCAGCATCAACGCACAGTCCTCAACCGTGCGGGCCATGGGGCCGATGTTGTCGTAGCTGTATCCCAGTGGTACGCAACCGGATTTGGGTACCCGACCGAAGGTGGCCTTGATACCGGAGATGCCGCACACCGCCGATGGCCACCGAATGCTCCCGCCGGTGTCGGTGCCGAGTCCGCCCAGCACCATCCCCGATGCCACGCCGGAGCCCGTGCCGGAACTCGATCCGCCGGCGTAATGATCGAGGCTCCAAGGGTTGTGGGGGTAGGGGAACGGCTTGGTCTCATCCGGCATGCCGATCGCGTACTCCATGGTCGTCAGCTTGCCCATGATCACACCGCCCGCGGCGCGCAATCGGGCAACGACCGGTGCGTCACCCTGCCCCCAGCTGCGGTCGAGCACCAAACTCTGGGCAGTCGTCTCACCTTCTGCAGTGGTGATGATGTCCTTGATCCCCAGAGGGATACCTTGCAGTGGCCCCTCGTCGATACCCTTCGCGAACTTCTCGTCGGCGTGCGCAGCAGCTTCTTTCGCGGACTCGGTATACCGCGTGAGGAAGACCCCGACGTCGCCGTCGTAGCGGTCGGCGAGATCAATACAGCCGTCCACCAACGCCGACGCAGTGGTCTCCCCTGCTCGCAGCGCTGCCGCCGCCTCGGTAATGCTGAGATACATGGTCATTCATCTCTTCTCTGTGGGATTCGGATCCTCAGTGGTGTGCACCGTCAGGCAGCAGCGACCGACGGACTGATCAGGTGGTGATCGGTGACAGCTTGAAATGCTTGTCCGACTGCAAGAATGGTTGCTTCGTCTCGGTGCCGACCCACCAGTTGAACACTCATCGGCATTCCGTCGACGGTGCCCGAGGGTACGACGAGCGCGGGGTTGCCCGTGTAGTTGAACGGCACCATCGACTGGCATGCGATGTCGAGCCAGGCGGCGGTCTCTCCCTCACCGAGATCACAGGTCATCTGGTCGGCGATTACCGGCGGCAGGGTCGACATCGAGGGTGTGACGATCGCGTCGAGACCCTGCATGGCGTCTGCCAGTTGGTGTTGGAAACGAGTGCGCAGTCGCAGCGACCGAAGGTAGTCGGTCGCGGTGACAAATGGTGTCGCGGCCAGCATGGCCGCGCCCTGCTCATCGCGCGCGTCCATGTCGTTGACGCGTTCCTCGTGCAGCGACAGCATTTCGGCAAAGATGATGGACCAGGCGGCTTGTTGGGTGAGTTCGAAGTCGGCGAGATCGATGTCGACGATCGTGACACCGACGCTCGCGAGTTCGACCAACGCCTGCTCGTAGGCAGCGGCGACGTCGGGGTGCATCCGGCTCTCCAGGAACCGACGATCACGGCCGATCCGCATGCCGTCGACCGGTTGCTGCATCGCGGTGGCGAAGGGCGTCGGCGCCGCCGCCAACGCCGTCGGGTCCGAGGGGTGCGGGCCGGCAATGGCATCGAGCATGATCGCGCAGTCCTGCACCGACCGGGTCATCGGCCCCGCGTGGTCCAGCGTCCACGACAAACCCATGATCCCCGCGCGTGGTACCCGACCGTACGTCGGCTTGAGCCCCGACAACCCGCAATAGGCGGCCGGGATGCGGATCGAACCGCCCGTATCGGTTCCGATGGCCAACGGCATCTGACGTGCCGCCACCGCTGCTCCCGACCCGCTCGACGATCCACCGGTCGTCCGCGTCACATCGTACGGATTGCGGGGCGGCCCGAACGTCTTGTTGACCGCACCGCCACAGGCGAACTCGAAGGTCGCGAGCTTCGCGAGGAGCACGGCACCGCTGTCGGACAGGCGTTTGGCGACAACAGCATCCGCGTCCGGGACGTAATCCTTGTAGATCACCGAACCGCCGGTGGTGGGGATTCCGGCGGTGGCCACGATGTCTTTCAAGCCGTAGGGAACACCTTCGAGCGGACGCTGCGTTCCCGCCGCCCATCGCGCATCCGAGTGCGCTGCATGTTCTCTGGCCTGGTCGAAGACCTCGGTGATGATCGTGTTCAGCACCGGATCGGTATCGCCGATGCGTGCGATGCATGCCTCGACGGCGTCACTGCACGTGAATTCGCGTGACGCGTAACCCGTGATCAGTTCCGACGCCGTCAATTCCGTCAAGTCCGTGGATCTCACTATTCCTCCGTTGCTCCGGTGATGAACGCCAGTCCGTGGCAGGGTTCGCTGACGTCGCCGACGTAGGCGAGTGGAAGCGCCCGCAATCGCGTGAGGTCGGGGAGTTCTCGTCTGCTCGATTCATATGCCTGCTCGAGACGTTCCGGCGGGTGCTCGATGTCGAGGGTGGTGGCGAACACCGCGAACTGGTCAATCGATGGGAAGGGCATGAACGTGTCCTCTCTTGTGGCTTGACGGATCGCCGATGACGAACCTTTGGGTGCGCATGCGCCGGCCGAGCTGCGCAGCGAGTGCCGCGAGGAGCACCATGGCGATCCCTGCGGCGAGCAGAGTTGGGCGGAGCCCGACGGTCGCCAGGGCCAACGCGGTCAGAGCGCCGCCGACGAGCAGACCGATGTCGCTCGCGATCCGGTACAGGCTGAGTGCGTCGGCGGTCGGGCGGATGACCTCGACCGCGATCAGAGCTGGCATGATCCACGACACCCCCACCGCGAAGCCCATCGCCAAAGCCAGTGCCACCACCTGCACCGGTCCGGTTGACCAAAAAGCAAGGGCGGTACACACTCCGGCACCCCACACCAGCGCCGACGCCAGCACGAACGGGTGCCATGAGTCGCCGATGATCTTGGGAGCGAGATACATCGATGCCGTGTCGGTGACCGCAAGCGCGAACAGCGTGACGGCGATCGACACCGAATTCATCTGCTGTGCACCGCAGATGAGCGGAATGAGAGTCATGGCGATCGCGGCACGCACGATCTGACCGGCCGCGGCCAGCACCAACACCGAGCAACCCGGAATTCGTCTGCCGTACAACGCCTGTGGCGGCCCGAAGACTCTCGACGGGGTGGGATCGACTCGCGGCACGAGAAACCCCCCGGCCATTCCCGCCGCCGTGCACGCCACCACCGAGATCACGAAGAGCAACCGAAGCCCCGGCAGTCCGGGATCGGCGGCGATGACACCACCGCCGATCAGCG
This sequence comes from Gordonia sp. i37, assembly GCF_002043085.1. Classification (NCBI taxonomy): domain Bacteria; kingdom Bacillati; phylum Actinomycetota; class Actinomycetes; order Mycobacteriales; family Gordoniaceae; genus Gordonia; species Gordonia sp. i37. The sequence goes on from NZ_MVPX01000259.1 coordinate 3,903, forward strand.
GCCCGAGCGCGATGCCGGCGAACCACACCGCGTTGAACACCCGGATCATGCTGCGCCCGTCGCCGGAATCCGACCGCACCAGGCGCATCGCCAAACTGGCACCACCGCTCATGAACATCGCCGCCCCCACACCCTGAACGACCCGGCCCACTGCGACGAGTTCCCACGTCGATGCAAATGCCGAGAGCAGCGAGCCCGAAGCGAACGTGAGGGTCGAGGCGGTCAAGATCACCCGGGTGCCACCACCGACCAGCCACTGGGCGGCAAACAGGTCGACGATCAGCAGCGAAATCCCCATCGACGCGACGGTCACGGCCGCCGCCGTCGCGCTGCCGCCCACCTCGGTGACGGTCAACGCGACGTAGGGGGCAACGATCCCGAAACCGATTCCCGCGGTGAGGATCGTCGCGTAGAACATTCGCCGATCTCGCGGCTCGGAGCCCCCTATAGCAGCGTTCTCGCGATGTCCGCATCGGACCGCATTCACATCGACACCACCGGTGAATCCTGGGTGAATCCACTGCCGGGCATCGGTCCCACACTGTCCTGGATGACCTGGCCGGCCCGGAACGTCAGTTCGTCCGCCCAGTGCGCCCCGACGATCTGCAGTGAGGTGGGCATACCGTTGAGCTGATCCACTCCGTTCGGAACGGCCAACGCGGGATGTCCACTGAGGTTCAGGACGCAGGTGTTGGCGACCATCGTCGTTCCGCGAGAGAGCAATTCATCGTCATCGGCCGGACGATCCAGCAGCACCGGGGCAATGTGCGGGGTTGTCGGACAGACGAGCAGATCGACGTCGTGCAGTGCCGCACTGATCTGCGCGGTGAGTGCGCGCCTCAGGTTCGCCGCTTTGGCGAAGTAGGTCGAGAAGTAGCGTTCGTTGAGGTAACGCCCACCGAGAAGCCAGGTCTTGAGGAACGGCGGGAACGAGTCCGACTCCATCCGGCGGACGAGACCGAAGGCGTGGACGCGTTCGACGTCGACCTCACCCAGATGGGAGTACCCGATTCCGTCGCTCTGGAAGGTCAGCCAGGCGAGGTGCAGCAGCAGTGCGGTTTCGATGGCCCAGGCCTCCTTCCACAGCGGAATCGAGATCTGGCTCATCTCGGCACCGCCACCGGACAACACCTGGCAGGAGTCCTCGAGCGCATCGAGCACGGTCTGGTCGCAGAGCGACTCGTCACACGCCTCGGTCACCACTCCGACCCGGAGCCCGCCGACACCGTCATGCACCGTCGACTCGGCGGTCGTCGGCTCGGGGGATCGGCGTACCCACTGCGGGTCCCGGTCATCGTGACCGGAGATCACATCGAGTACCCGGGCGGTGGCGGCGACCGTCGACGCCATCGGGCAGACCGCGTCGATCGTGTGGTCCATGTAGGTCAGACCATGCGACGGAACCAACCCGTGTGTCGCCTTGATACTAACAATCCCGTTGAACGAGGCGGGAATTCGCGCCGAACCGCCTTCGTCCACACCGATGGCGATGTCCACCGCACCGGATCTGACCGCCGAGCCGGAGCCCCCCGACGATCCTCCGGCGGAGCGAGAGGGGTCCACCGCGTTACGCGCAGGTCCGAACCAGCTCGATTCTCCGGTGCCCGAGGTCGAGAAGTCATCGAGGTTGGTCTTCGCCACCACTGTCGCGCCCGCGTCCAACATCCGCTCGACGACGACGGCGTCGACGGTGGGAGTGGCGGACAAGGTCCGCGAGGAGTTCGTGATCGGGATACCGGCCACCGAGAGGTTGTCTTTCACACCGACCTGCATCCCTCGCAGCGGCCCGGTGTCTGAGCCCTTCACCTCGCAGATCCGGGTGAATGCGTGGAAGGGATCCTCGACGTCGGTGGGAACACGTCCGGGGTCTCGGGTGGTGTGCCGTAATGCCGGACCGGGCGCCCCCAGCTCATCGAGCCGGTCGACGGCTGCGAAGGTGTCGTCGAGCACTCGCGCATAGATCTCGGCCTCGGCCGGCGTCAACGAGAGGTGCTCTCGCTCGGCGAGTTGCGCCACCTCCTGCGGGGTGGGCCGACGGATGAAACCACGGATACGGCCGCGGGGTACAGACATGATGTGCCTTTCTTGAACGAGCTCCGCGTGTGCCGGCGAGATTCATCTCGCCGGCACACGAGATGTCAACTGACCGAGACCTGTGTCAGGTCGACGAACCACGACTGCGGCTGCACGAACCCGTGCACGTTCGCGGTGATCACACGCGGGTTCTTGTCGTTGACGACGACCAGCCACGGGGCGTCACGCCCGAGGATTCCGGCGACCTGCGCGTAGATGTCGGCGCGGGCCTGGTCGCTGGCGACCGTCTTCGCCTGGGCCAGAAGGGCATCGACTTGTGGATTCGAGTACTTGCCCACGTTGGGCAGGGACTGGCTGCCGAACCACATCGACCAGAAGCCTTCTTGCTGGAACGACAGCGAGATGTTGACCGCATTCGCGTTGTCGGGGATCTTCCCGGCGAAGAAGTCGGTCAGCATCGCCGACCATTCGATCGGCTTGAGCTCGACCTTCACGCCGACCTTGGCCAGATCGGATTGCAGCGCGGTGTTCATCGGCGTCGGCACCATGTTGCCCGAACCGCTGGTGGGGTACGACAAGGTCATGGTGAAGCCGTTGGGATAGCCGGCCTGCGCGAGCATCTGCTTGGCCTTGGCCGGGTCATACCCGTAGACCTCGTTCGACTTTCGGTACGCAGTATTCGCCTTGGGGGCGATGCCCAGTGCCGGTTCGGCTGTCCCCTTGAGGATTCCGCTGACCAATGAATCGCGATCGATGGCCCAGTTGAGCGCTTGCCGGACCTGGACGTTGTTGAAGGGTGCGCGCGTCGTGTCGAACACCCACGGCCAGATGTGGTCATAGGAGTTGGTCAGGACGTCGTATCCCTCCTGCTTCAACGCGGGCACGTCGTCGGGCGGCGGGACCTCGATCCAGTTGACCTCGCCGGAGCGGATTGCCGCGGTGCGGGCAGTCGGGTCCGGAATCGGCCGTAGGATCAGCTGCTTGAGTTTCGGGGCACCGGCCCAGTAGTCGGGGTTGGCGTCCAGGGTGAGTTGTTTGGCACGTTCGAGTGAGTTGAACTTGAAGGGCCCGGTGCCGACCGGATGTTGACCGAAACCTTGATTGCCCTCCTTCTTGATGGCCGTCGGACTGCCGAAGTAGACCGTGGCGAGGTCGTTGGGCAGATACGCCCACGGGCCCTTGGTGGAGATCGTGATCGTGGTGTCGTCGACCTTCGCGAACGACTTGACACCCGAAATCGACAATCCGCCCTGGGCGGCGAGTTCCGGATAGTAGTGATCGGTGCCGGTGTCGACGTAACGCTCAAGATTGAAGATCGCGGCGTCGGCATTCCACGGGGTTCCGTCCTGGAACTTCACCCCCGGTCGGAGTTTGAACGTCCACTCCGTGAGGTCGGGGTTGGCCGTCCACGATTCGGCGAGATCGGGTTTGATCGTGGGGATCTTGTCCGAGGAGGTGAGATCGAACTTCGTCAAACCGTCGTAGAGCTGGTTGGCGACGAACCGTAGCCCTTCGTATCCCTGGCCCTGTGCGAGACCGGTGTCCAACAACGGAATATCGGACGCGGTCATGCCGATGATCAGCGTGTCGTCGCCCCCACCCTGTACGGCTTTGCCGCCTCCGCAGGCGCTGAGTGCGATCGCGGCAACCGCCACAACCGACACGAAACTCAGGGGCACGACGCGCTTTCGCACTCGAGCCCGAAAGCGGGAGGTGAGATTCTTGTGCACGGTACTCCTTCATTGTGGTGCCCGACCATGTGTGGGCAGGCGTCATCGATCCGGCCACTGGTCGGACTGGTGGGTAGAGATGTCGATCGTGTGATGCGCCGCGCTGCGCGCCGGCCGATCAGGCGGTCAGGACGCCATCAGCGACTTCCCCGGGATCGCACTGAGCAGGCGAGCGGTGTACTCATCCTGCGGATTCGACCAGACCTGTTCGGCCGAACCATATTCCACGACCTTGCCGTGGTTCATGACGACGACGTTGTCGGAGATGTGCTCGACGACCGCCAGGTCGTGCGAGATGAACACGAATGCGACGTTCATGTCGCGCTGGAGGTCGGCGATCAGGTTGAGCACCTGCGCCTGAACGCTCTTGTCGAGGGCCGAGACTGCTTCGTCGCAGACCACGAGTTGGGGTTCGGTTGCGAGCGCGCGGGCTATCGCCACACGTTGTAGCTGTCCACCCGACATCTGGTGCGGATAGCGGCGTGCGTACGTGGGCGCCATCCCCACTCGGCCGAGCAGGTCCGAGACACGCTGCTGCCGTTCTGCTCTCGCAATCCCGTGAACGCGCATGTTGAACTCCATCGAGGCGCCGATGGTCAGTCGTGGGTTCAACGAGGTCTGGGGATTCTGCGGTACCACCTGCATCCGGGCGCGGAGCTCATGCAGCCGGGCACGCGACATCGAATGGATGTCGGCCCCATCGAAGCGCACCGAGCCCGAGTCGGGCTTCAGCAGTCCCAGGATCATTCGGCCCGTGGTCGACTTGCCCGACCCCGATTCGCCGACGACTCCGACGATCTCGCCGGCCGAGACCTCGAGCGAGACACCGTCGACTGCTTTGTGCCCGTTGCCGTATGTCTTCACCAGGTCGGTTGCCTGCAGCAAGGGTTGTGTCATCACGCCACACTTTCTGTCGGGAATCCGTCTGGCCCACAGGTCCATCCGGCCATTGTCGGTAGTTCACCCCGACGGATTCCCGGACGTGGTTGCGCCGCGAGCAGACCGGCCGTGTACTTCTCGGTGGGGTGGGTGAGGACCTCATGAGCTATTCCGGATTCGACGATCCGGCCGGCGTACATCACGGCGACCTGGTCGCCGTAGTCGGCAGCGACGCCGACATCGTGAGTCACCATCAGCACGGCCATCCCGGTGTCACGCCGCAGGTCCGCGATGAGGTCGAGAATCTGCGCCTGAACCGTCACGTCGAGGGCGGTCGTGGGTTCGTCGGCGATCAAGACCTGCGGACGGCAGGAGATCGCGATCGCGATGACGGCCCGTTGTCGCATACCGCCGGACAGCTCGTGCGGAAAGCTGTGAAAGACCCGCTGTGGGTCGGAGATCCCCACCTGATCCAGGAGTTCGAGCGCCAGGCGATCGGCAGCGCGTTTGGTACCCTCCTGCCGATGGATCAGGATAACCTCGCGTAGTTGCGCGCCGATCCTGCGCAGCGGATCCAGTGCGCCCGTGGGGTCCTGAGGCACAAGCGCGAGCTCGCTCCCACGGTATCCGCGCATCGTTTCCTCGGTGGTGTCGAGGAGTTCGACGCCGTTGAAGCGAACAGAACCCGTGATCTGCGCCGACTTGTCGTAAAGCCGCAGAATCGAACGGGCCGTCACCGATTTTCCCGACCCGCTTTCTCCCAGCAGCATCAGTGTCTGGCCGCGGCCAACGGTGAAGGAGACACCGCGCACGATCTCGGTGGCCGCCCCGTCGCGTCCGACGAAGCTCGTCGACAGCGAATCGATCGCCAGCGGCGGTTGTTCGCCGGTTGCGCTCTCCGGTGTCGAGGTGCTGGTCATCGGTCGCCGCCCTTCACGTCGAGGATGTCGCGGAGCCCGTCGCCGAGAACGTTGAACGCCACGGAGACAACGAGAATGGCGACCGCGGGGATGGCCGCGAGGATCGGCTGGCTGTAGATGTACTGGGTGTGATCGCTGACCATCAGCCCCCACTCAGCGGTCGGCGGTGCAACGCCGAGGCCGAGGAAGCTCAATCCCGCTGCGTAGACGATCGACAGGCCGATGAGCGCGGTGCAGTAGACGACCACCGGTGGTGCCACATTGGGCAGCACCTGCCGGGAGGCGATGGCCAGTGGTCCCGCACCCGACGCCCGAGCGGCCTCCATGTAATCGAGATCCACGATCCGCCGTGTTTCGGTCTCGGCAACACGCGCGATGGGCGGGATCAGGATCACCGCGAGGGCAATGATCGAGTTGGATACGCCGGAACCGAGTGCGGCGGCGATGGCGATCGCCAGCAGGACTGCGGGGAAGGCGTAGAACACATCAAGGGTCCGCATGATCAGGCGGTGGATCCACGGGCGTCCCAATCCGGCGGAAACGCCCAGCATCGATCCGATCGTGCCCGCCACGAATACCGGGACCAAACCGGCAAGGAGTGACAGCCGTGACCCCACCACGATGCGGGCCAGGATGTCGCGGCCTTGCCCGTCGGTGCCGAGGAGATGTCCGGGGGTACCGACGGGTTGGAGCCGGTTCGCGATGTCGCCGGCGTTCGGGTCGGCGACGAGCAGTGGGCCGAATGTGGCCATGAGAACGACAAACACCACGACGAGTGTGGCGATCGTCATCGAGGGGCGCAGGCGTGGGATACGAATACGATTGCTTGCCAGCCTGAATCGGATTCCGGACGCCGCAACGGTAGAGTTCATGATTCGCGCTTCCTGATTCGTTGGTGGTCGGTTGGTGTGATCACGCGACGCGCACGCGCGGATCGATGAGTCCCTGCACAACGTCGACGATGAGGTTGAGGAGCACGAAGGCGAACGCGGACACCAGCACCGCGGCCTGGATCACCGGTAGATCTCGTTGCGTGATCGATTGGTAGACAAGTAATCCAATGCCGGGCCAGGAGAAGACGGCTTCCACGAAGATCACGCCACCCAACAGGTATCCGATCTGCAGACCGGCGACGGTGAGTAATGACGGGACCGTGTTGTGCATGACGTGCCGCATCACCGTGCGCTGCGGCAAGCCACGGGCGGTGAGCGATTCGACGAAGTCCATACTCATGACATCGCGGACTGAGCTGCGGAACATGCGCGCGATGATGCCGGCCGGTACCAGCGCCGCAGTGAACGCGGGCAACGCCGCGTGCTTGAGCAGATCACCGAGTCCGCCACCACCCACCGGGCTGTACATGCCGCTGGACGGAAAGAGCCCGACATTCACCGACAGCCAGATGATCAACAGGATCCCCACCGAATATTGCGGCACGGAAATGGCCACCAGAGAAAAGCTGTTCGCGATCTTGGCAGCAATCCCGTGCGGTCGCAACGCCACGAACGCTCCGATGCCGACACCCAACAGCAGCGCGAGCACGGCGGCAATCGCACTGAGTATCAACGTGTTGTACAAGGCGTCGGTGACGATTGGGCCGACGTCCGAATGCCTCGAAAGACTGGTGCCGAAGTCACCGGTGACCGCGTGAAGAAGCCATGTGACGTACTGGACCGGCAGCGGCCTGTCCAATCCCAGCCGCGCCGACAGTTCGGCGTGGGCCTCCGGTGTACCGGTGGGACCCAGCATGGTCGCGACCGGATCACCAGGAATGATCTTGATGGTGATGAAGACGACCAACGACACTCCCAGGAGTGTGGGGATCGCCAGTAGAGCGCGTCGACCAACATATGTGAGCATGAGAATCTCCCCCGGATCAGTGAACCGAACGGCGGTTGCCCCGCCGCGGTAGTTGGGTTTGGATCGCAATCCGGTCTCCCCGAACGCGAGCGAAGCCGTACTCGAGGACCAGTCCGCTGGTGTCGCGTATGCGGCGCTCGAACAGCATCACCGGGGATCCGACGGGTACCGCGAGTTGTTGTGCCACATGGTCGTCGACCACGATCGTGGACTCCACGCTGAAGTCGGTGATCCCGATCTCGATTCCCGCGTCCTCGTACAAGCCGTACCAATCCGGGACACCGCCACGTGCTCGCTCGACGACCGGCCCCAGTGACGCAGGGAGGTAGAGAGTCGCCACATAGTAGGGCGAACCGTGGATCGTCGTCACGTAATCGACCACCGCGCAACTGTCTCCGGGCCGCATGTTGAGCTTGGCCGCCACCCGCGGAACCGACGGTTCGTAAGACATGTCGAGCAACGTGTTGACGGTGGGAGCCGAGTCCACCCCGTGCAGGTGAGTGAACGCGTGCCGGATCTTCGACGCCACGACAAACGTTCCCGCACCCTGATATCGAGCAATCAGACCTTCGTCGCGCAACATCGCGAGGGCATCGCGAATGGTTTGCCGGCTCGTCGAAAACGACATCATCAGCTCGGATTCGCTGGGCAAGACTCCGTCCGTGATCTCACCGCTGACTATGGCGGAGCGTAAGAGATCACGAACTTGTCGTGTAGCAGCCAACCTGCGCAGCGTTCGCGGGTTCCGGCCTGGGTAGCTCATGCGGAGAATGGTTAGGTAGGGGTGTATCGCCGCAACAACATTTCAGTAACGCGATAGTTACGCGGCCTACTGAACACAGAAACTGTTGTTCACCAACATCTTTCGAGAATATTCCGAGGATTTCGCGGCCAAGTACCACTCCCCGCGCGGCCAACCGCGCACCATGGTGTGACAGACGGATCAGTTTCGGAGTGCTGTTCGGGCTTGCGAGACAAAGCGGACACTGCTACCAGCAGTGGGGGTTCTGTGTTACCGCCATCGTCATGCGCTCGTTGATCGATGGCTGTATCCGGATTTCGTTGACAGGTAACAACCTCGGCCGGTGATCCCCACCTGCTCAACGGTGCGCCGAAGTGATCGCCGGCGTCAGATGCGGAGCCAGCGACCCGATGGCCGTGGCCGCAGTATCGACGGCGTCGCGCATCTGCACGGGAAGCGTCGCGGGCAACGACGAGAGCTCGCGCTCGACGTTGGCCGGGCTCACCGGACTCGACGGCGTGGGCGAGGTCGGTGCGACTGACGGGGATCGCGTCGATGACGTTGAGGCACCGGCGGCTGCCGCATCCAGCGCGGCGTCGACCTCCTGCGCGTCGGCGTGTGCGTCGTCGCCCCACGCGAGCCAGTTGTGACCGCCGCTCGAATAGCGGTAGCGCACCGGAAGCCCGACAGCGGTGGTCGCTGCCTGCAGCAGCAGGGTGGCGCCGAACGCCGCCGATTCGAGCGCCCCGCCGACGAGCACGCCGTCGGCCGACGAAAGCAGGAAGGCCGGGAGTTGTTCGGGATGCTCACGCCAGATGGTGGCCGCGGCGGCGTTCTGCGCGTCGATCTCGGCCGGCGAGAGAGTGCCGTTACCGGTCGACACGATGATCGTCTGGGGTGGGGCGGGCTCGGTGAGGAGCCGACGCGCCACGCTGTTGTGCGCCCAGTTGTTGCCGGGGCTCAATGGGTTACCCCACATTCCCCACAGTCCGTTGGTGATGCCCGATCGGCTGATCTGGATGAGGGGGATCGCGAGCCATCCCAGCGGGTTGTCGGTCTCGTAGTAACCGGAGTATGCGCGCATCACCGAGAACGTCTCGGGGTGGTCGAGTCCGGTGATGATCGCCGGTGCCGCCGACATCGACACCCCGACGATCGCGTTGTTGTGCTGTCCGACATCGAAATTCGAGTACAGGTACGCGGGGAGTTCCGAGCTGAGGAAGGTCTCCCATTGCGGTGCGGACGCGGCGCCGGTCGGCGCGGTACGCCAGTTGGTCATCCACTCCCCCGATCCGCCCGTCGGCATCACCAGATTGTCTGCGGGACTGTAATTCTCGACCGCACCGGCGATCGGCAACGACCACGAGCTGTAGGCCGGGGTGGAGCCGAGCCCGTCGAGGAAGTACACGCCTCGTTCGGTCTGGCCGGGTTGCTGATCGGACGGACGTACCTGCACGGTGACCTCGCGGCCCAGCGACTCCGAGTGCCAACTGCAGGTCTGCACATGATTCGCCTGATCCTCGGCGGTGCGCCACACACATCCTGGCCGCAGCCGATCGGGGTCGACCGCGTGCGCCGCTCCGGCACCGACCACGGCCGCTCCGCTCGACGCGAGACACACGGCAAGCACCGCGGCGGCCACTCGGCGCGACGTGGATCGCTTGGTCGTGTCGTGTCGCCTCATGCGGAGCCCTTCACTTGTCGCATCAACTCCACCGTACGGGCCCCGACGCACCGGGCGGCGACAATGCGACATCGGTCCCTCAAAAGGTGGACAGACGCGCGGGTGATCTCACCCCGCCGACAGCGGCACCGACCGCCCGATCACCTTCCCCGCCGAGTCGAGCGCCTCGATCTGGTAGTAGCCGGAGGCTTTCTGCGGCAGCGTGATCGGCGTCGATGCGCCGTTCCACGCCACGGTCGTCAGCGGTGTCAGGTTGGCGGCGGTACTGCCGTGCAGCACCCGCCATTGGGTAACACGGGTCGCGCCGTTCCAGGCGGCGCGGATCGTCATGCCGTCGTGGCCGATGACGGCCTCGGGCACGCCGGTCGGCTCACCGGTCCACGGTTGGTAGTAGGCGCGGTAGCTGCCCGTCGGGGCCAGGGTGACCTCGTAGACCATCTGCCCGGTAGGGGTGAACTCGGCGATGTGATTACCGGTCCCCCAGCTGCCGAAGACGTCTCCGTTGGGCAGCATCTGCGCGTTGCCCATCGCGGTGGCCCGCACATTGCCCGGATGAGTCTGGTTGCGGATGAGCGTCGTGGTGTGGGTGGCGGTGTCGAGGTGAATCCACTCGATACTCGACGCACCGTTGGTGGTCTGACCGTCGGAGTTGTTGTTGAACAACCGAAGTGTGGTGGCGTCGGGCATCTCGGCGTCGTGCTGGAAGGAGAACTGCACTCCCTTACCGAGGGCGAACGAGGAGTGTTTCCCGCCGATCTGCCAGTCGATGGCGCCGGTGGTGGGGTCGAGGTTGTAGACGGTCGAGGTGTGGCGCATCGAGACGACCACGTGACCATCGGGGGCCAGAGAGATCGCGTTGACGTGGTACGGGTCGTAGATACCGCCCGAGTTGTCGACGGTGTCTTTGGGTGAGATGAAGGAGTCGGTGATCGGAACATGCTGGGAGGCATGCCAATCGAAGAGCACCTTCTTGGTGGCGACGTCGATCTCCTGGACCACCGCGTCGTACATGGTGCCGTCCTTGGCGCCGCCGACCGCGGTCAGGTCGGCGGTGATCGGCTGAAAAATGGTGATCCACGCGTGCTCGCCGTTGTCGGTGAGTCGGAACTCGTGGATGTTGGCGCCGGCCGGTCCGGCCGGGATCGTCGCGATGATCTGGTAGTGCTCGTCGGCGATGTAGTCCACCCCGCTCTGCCCCGACGCCAGGTTGCCCTGCCACCAGGTGAGCACCGGCTTGCCGTGGAACTGTTGCACCTGCAGGTCGGCCATCGACTGACCGGGCGGGGCGGTCCGCGACCACACGACGCGACCCTTCTTGTCGGCGATCACGACCCGGGAACTCGCACGCCGCTCGTCGTGCGAGCGCTGCCCGACCACTGCGCTCGCCGGCGAGGTGCCCTCGTTGAAGAACACGTAGCCGCCGGTGGCGCCCGCGGCGTCGTTGACGTTGACGTTGTAGGTGGGGGCGGCCGCCGACGCTGCCGCCGACGCCGCCGATGACGACGTCGAACCCGATGTTCCCGGCGAGCCGCAGGCGGCGATCACCGACCCCAGCACTGCGACCCCCGCGATGGACAGCAGACCCCGACACCGGTGTGACGCCATGGGGTCAGGGTAGGACGGTCCGCTGTCAGAGAGCTGGGAGTTCGCTGCGGGCTGGGAATGGTGATTCCACACCGGCCTCGACTGGAATCGAAGCTGCTGGGCGCCCGGCAATTGCCGTGAGTCAGTAATGGTACCGAGCCTGCAGAATGATCGCGTCATCGCCATCGACGAGGTAGACGAGCCGGTGTTCGTCGGAGATGCGCCGCGACCAGGCGCCCGGGACTCCGTACTTGAGCGGTTCGGGTTTTCCGATGCCGGTGAATGCATCGCGCAGGCACGCGTCGAGCAGGGTGTTGATCCGCTTCAGTAGTCGCCGGTCAGCGGTTTGCCAGTGCACATAGTCTTCCCATGCCGATTGGTCCCAGACCAGACGCACTCAGCCGTCCTCGTCGGTCCGGTCGAGGTCATGCACCTCGGTCTGCCCCACAGAGACACGTGTGTAGGACTCCAACAGTCTGCGGGCGTTGGCCGGCGACCTGAACAGGTAGGCCGTCTCCTGCCACGCCGCGTACTCGTCAGCCGACATCAGCACCGCATTGCCCTTCCGAGACACGATTTCGATCGCACTCCGATCGTCGTTGACCTGCTCGATCAGCGGAAACAGCAACTTCCGCGCCTCACTCGCACTGATAGACATGACACGCCCCTCCTGATTGGGTGGTACAAGAATACGGTACCAGTATTGCTCCCAGCGTGAGAGGCGCTGAGTCAAGCGGACTGGTCCGACATCCCGAGGATCTCATTCGAGACGCCAGCACCCTTGCGGTCCTATCAGCGCTTGCCGGGTGGTGCACCGAGGGCGTACGTCATTGACGAAACAGGTTGGTGGCCAGAGTTATCCACAGGCTTCGTCGCGACCCGCCGATGGCCGGTGTGCGCGTTATAGGCTCCCGGCACGCATTGCTCGGCAGCGGGGGGACGACATGACTGTGGCAGCAGATCTCGACAGATTGCGGTCGCTCGGAGGTGAATTACACGGTCTGGCGGGTGCGGCGATGATGTTGCCGGCCACGTCCGGGCAGGACGCCGTCAGCGCGGCCCGCCCGGGTCTGGTCAAGGCCGTCGACGAGGCGCTCGACATCGCTCACGCCGTCGTCTCCGGTGTGCTGATTCCGGGAATCCGGGAGCGGCTCAGCGAAACCGGTGACGTGATGATCAACGTGGCGCGACAGTTCGAGGCCTCCGATGAGCAGAACGCGGAACAGATCGCGGCGCTCTACACCGCGGCGACCGGCGAGTGGGATATGACGGACCCGGCATGATCTGCTCGCTGACGAAATCCGAGGTCATCGCCTACGACGCGTCGGCATTGCTCGATCTCGCCGCGGCCTGGACGGCGATGGGCACGGGGATCGAGGACCTGTTCACCCGCTACCGGTCCACGGTCGCGATGAACAACGGCACCCACTGGACCGGAGCTGCTGCCGATGCCGCGGTCGCTCGCGCCGAGTCCGATCTGCGGGCTTCGCGTACCGTCGCGCAGACGTTGACCGATCTGGCCGATCAAGCGACACAGGGGTATTGGAGTATCGACGCCCCGCTCCGGCGTGCGCGCGCCGCGATCGCGACCGCCGAGGCTTCCGGGTTCACGGTCGACGAGTACCTCACGGCGCACCCACGCGCCGCCGGTCCGAGGACAGTGGCGATCCGGGATGCGATCGTTGCCCACACCCAGGCGATCACCAGCGCCGTCGCCGATGTGATCACCGCCGATACCGACGTCCGAAACAGACTCGCGGGCATGCGATCCGGTCTGATCGCCGGATTCACCAGTGCCGACTCGATCGGCAGCCCCGAGGGCGGCGTCGACGGCCGAGCGCTCGCGACCGATCCGTCGACGCTGTCGCCGGAGGCGTTGCGCCGACTGGTCGAGGCCGGAAGGCTCCATCCGCAACAAGTCGCCGCACTCGAAGCCGGAGCGCCGGTGACCATTTCGGCGTCACACATGGAATACATGAACACCCTGCTGCGGGGACTCGACGGGAAGTCGCCACAAGAGATCGAAGCCATCCTGGGTGCCCTTCCCCCGGAGGCCCAGAGCGGGTTGGTCAACATCATGCAGATCTCGTCGAATCACGATGTGACGGCAAGTGTCACCGGCGATCCGGAGGTTCCGACGACCGGCGGCCTGGCCGTCCTCCCCGCGCGGATGCGTGCCTCGCTCACGCGCAAGGATCTTCTCGTCGTCGGGACGAAGAGCACTCCCGGAGCCCCGGGTTCCAGTGTGGGCGGCAACTCCTACAGCCTGAACGGGGTCGCCGACAATCAGGCGATCAGCCGCATCGTCGGCATGGGCGAGCGGCAGTACGCGATGGGCACCGACCTCGACCACGCGCTGATGCACGTCACGAAGACCTATCTGCACGGACAGGTTCTCGCCGAACAGGATCCGAACAATCCGTCCTACACCGTCGACGGCCATGGCCGCATGCGCGATGATTCACTCACCACGGGAATGATCGGGGCGCTGTCGTCGGACACGATCGTCATCAACGCCGCTGTCGCCGACCCGCAGACGGGCATGCAGTTCGTCACCGACGTCCTGACCCACCAGTGGGATGACGACGGCCGTAATGCCGCGTTGATGTTCACCTTCGCCGACACCGAGATGCGCGTCGAGAACGCCGGCGATCCGCTTGACGTGATCCGCGCGACCCGGGCCGGCGACATCATGGAGTCGGTGGCCCGCGCCACCGCCAGTGATGCTGCATGGAAACTGATGTCGGCGATCCCGAGCACCGACGGGCAATCCGTCGGCGAGGTGAACCCGAAACTGGTGCACGGCCTCGCGCTCAGCATGGGTGAATACCTGCCCGATCTTGTTGGCACAGATGAGCATCCGGGGTTCGATGTCAAGAGCCTCGATCGAGCGACGCTGCGTGGCGCATCGAACATCATCGCCACCCTGAACACCGATCCGCAGGCCGGCGAGGCCATCAACAGCCGCGTCATGCTGACGCAGCTCGAGCTCGAGCGCGACTTCGGACAGAACCCTGACGCCAACGAAAAGCTCATCACCGCAGGGCGTCTGGAAGGAATCCTCGATGCGGGGACCACACTGGCCACGCTCGACGAGTACGGTCACGAGGCCGCAGCCGATGCCTATCAACGTAAGTACGAGTCCGTCGACCAGATGCTCTCGCTGCTGTCCACCGCGGGTGGGTATGCACCGTTCGGCGAGGACACCACCGGTCTGGCCGACGCGACCGGGGCGACCGATGCGCTCAAGAAGCTGTTGATCGGTCCACCACCCGATACGTCAGTCCCGCCCGATAACCACGGCAACCAACCTCATCCCGACGGCGACAACAGCAACACAGCCATCTACAACGTTCTCAGTGGGATCGGTCCGCTGCCTCCACACGTGGCAGCCGCGGGCGGCGATTTCGTCAATCCCGAGACCGGTCGGATCAAGCCGTACACGGTGATCGACAACGGCGAGAACGATGCTACCGTCCTCTGTCGACTGGAGGACATGCTGAAAGCGCTCGCCGGTGGGGACGCGATCGGCTACTACCGGACCGGGTATCAAAAGGTGAATCCCTAGTAGCCCCGTGGCGCATCATGAGTGTCAGCAGGTACGGGCGATCCAACTGACGCTCACGCACGGCGCACCCAGGAGAGACATCATGACGGGGCGGCTGCACAGATCAACAGGCTGTGAATCCGCCTGTCCACCCGGTGCGAACTCTGCCCCAAAGGGGTTTGGATCAAGCACCTTTCATTGTTGACCGCAATCCGACAATTGCCCCGAGCCGCGTCTGCTCACACCACCCGGCAACACGGTGAGTCGCATGTGCAGACCACAGCAGTGGGTCATTGCGGCGACGGCCTCGGCGCAGGCGAGCAGAACGTGATACACCACACATTCACCTCACGGCCTGCGCCGCCGCCCGCCGCTGATCGATGACCGCTCCGAGTCGACGCGCGAGCTCGGGATGCTCACGCACGGCAGTCTCCATCACTGCACGCGGGACAGCAATCACCAAGGCCTGTGTGACGGCCAACGCCCGGGTGAGCACAGGCTGACGCGTCAAGGTGGTGACGCCGAGGAACTCGCCCTCCGACAACTGCGCAACGGGCAGCGTCTCTCCGTGCGCATCGACGACGAGGTCGACGGTGCCGTCGATGATCACCAGCAGCGCGTCCGGAATGTGTCCGACCGATTGGACGGTCTCGCCGGCGGCATAGCGGAGGACCTGGGACTCGGCCGCCAGCGGCTCGGCAGACTGGACCGCGATTCCCAGGCTCACCGCGATCCGACGCACACCGGTGACGGTGGGCCGTTCCGGATGGTCGTACTCGGCCTCGTCAAGATGCAGTCCGTGACGCCTGGCCGCATACCAGACACGTTGACACAGTTCTGCTTTGACACGGCCTGCATCGGCGGGACCGCTGATGGGCAGTGTCACGCGATACTCGCCGGCGGTGTCGGCGCGGACCGTCGGCGCGACGTCGGCGGTCGCCACGTCGGCGGCCACCGCCATCAGCATGGCACGGACCTCGTCGGGACGGTCGTTGACGGCAAAGGTCAGCGCCTGCGCGGTGGTGTAACGGGCGCCGGTGGTGCGGGAGAGGTTCTTGAACGCCCCGGTCGCCAGTTGTGCATTGGGGATGATCTGCAGCCCGGTGCCGGTATCGATGTGTACCGCACGCCAATTGACCTCCACGACGCGTCCGCTCGCGGCAGCGGTCTCGAGCCAGTCGCCGATCTTGAACGGCTGCTCGAACAGCAGGAACAAGCCGGCGATCACCGGCCCGACAGCACCTTGGAGTGCCAGGCCGATGACGATGGAAGTCACCCCGAGCGCGGCGAACAGACCGCCGATGTTGGTGCCCCACACCGTCGAGAGCAGGATGCCCAGTCCGATGACCACCAGAATCAGTCGGGCGATGTCGATGAAGATGCCGGGCATCCGGTCGCGCCACGTCCCCGGTTCTGGGTTACCGAAGAGCACCGCGTCAATACCGTAGAGCAGCAACATGATCACGGCGAAACCGAACACCGTTGCCACGATCCGGGTGACTGTCAGATCGACGTCGACGCCGTCGACCTCACGAAGCAGAAGCCACAGGGCAAGAACAGGAATGACGAATCCGCGCAGCCACGCGACAGGCCTGGCGAACGCGCTGTGCCGTCGGTACAAGGCGCCGTGGAACTCACCGAGCAGGACCAGACTGATCGGCAATCCGACAACGATGATGACTGCAGGCCAGAACCAGCTCTGCCCGGTCAAACCGCTCATTGTGCAGCCTCGTCCAGAGCCCAGACGGGTTGTCCGTCAGCGACTCCGGCTTCGGTGAACGGGTAGGTCTGAGCGAGGGTGTCGTGCACCCGATCGCTGACGAAGATGCCCGGCGATCCGGTGGCCGCGTGCACTCGGTACGCCAATTCGAGTGCTTCGCCCCACAATTCATAGACCATGGACCTGCTGCCGACGAGTCCGGCGGACACCGCACCGGAATCGATACCTGCGCGTAAGGCGAACTCGGTACCGAACTGGGCGTTGAGGCGACGCACCGTCGCCTGGACGTCGAGGGCGAAGCGGGTGCTGCGGTCGGTGTGGTCGACCCGCGGCACGGTCAACCCGCAGCAGGTGAGGAATCCGCCGCGCAGGGTTTGGACGCGTTCGAGGCCATGCGCACGGGCGGCGACCTCGACGCTGTCGGCGAAGGCCGAACGGATGGCGACGGCGTCATCGGCGGGCAGCGTGTTGGTGTACTCATCGAGGCCGGCGAGCTCGGCGAACACCACCGACACGTCGCGGTGGTCCTCGGTGATCTGGGTTTCGCCCTCGCGGTAGCGTTGCGCGACGGTGTCGGGCATGAGAGTGGCAAGGAGGTCGTCATTCTCCTCCCGTTGCTTGTCGATGAGTGCCTGCTTGGTCTCCAGGCTGCGGCTCATCGCGTTGAACGACGTTGCCAGATCGCCGAGTTCGTCGCGGCTGCGCAAGCTGACCGTGCCACCGTAGTTGCCGGCGCTCACCTCTCGTGCGGCGGCATTGAGGGTGCGCAACGGCCGGGTGAACACGCGCGCCAGCAGCAGCGACAGCAGGCAGACGATGACGACGATGGCCGCGGTGGCCAGCGCGACGTTGCGGGCGAAGTCGTCGACCGGGGCGAGTGCCTCGTCGGTGTTGATGGTCGCCACCAGCGCCCAGTTGAGGCCGGCAATGCTGACCGGACGGTACGCGGCGAGCACCTGGTTGCCGAGATAGTCGGTGGTCTCGGCGAGTCCGGTCCGGTTGGCCAGCGCCGAGGTGGCAGCTCCGGAAACCGGTTGCAGGAGAACCGGATTCCTACTGGCGACGATGCGGTCCGCGACGCTCGCGGGGGTGCCGGCGTCGATGACCTCCGAGCGGTAGCGCTGCGGGTCGGTCTCGAGCATGCGCGAGGTGGAGCGCATCAGGTGATCGGAGCCCACGAGAAAGGTCTCGCCGGTCTCGCCGAGTCCGTCCTGCGACCACTGACCGTCGCCGGTCATCACCGCGTTGATCCCGTCGAGCGGGATCTGCACAGCCATCACACCGTCGACGTCGTCACCCGTGCCGACCGGCGAGAGCACCCACGCCACCGGCTTGCCCAATGCCGGTGGATAGAACGAGAAGTCGGTGACCACGGTGGTGTCGGCGGAGGTGGCATTGAGTGCCTTGGCGAAACCGGTTGCCAGAGTGCTGCTCTGGAAGGGACCCGAACGCAGGTCGGTACCGAGATCGACACCCTTGTAGGCGCTGTAGACCACGCGACCCTGACGGTTGATGAGGAGGGTGTCCTCGTAGGAGAAGCGGGTCGTCAGATCCTGGAAGTAGGGCTGGTTGCGGGCATGCACTTGCGACCACTGGCTCGCATCACCGGCGGACTGCACTGCGATCGCCTTATCCCAGTCAGCGGCAGGCGGCACCGTGTACTTGGACTGCAGGTAGGCCGCGGCTGGATCGGTGGGGAGGAACATCAACGGGTCGACAGTGGTGCCGGTCGCCTTCTGCAGCGTCGGCGCGAACACGGTGCGATAGTAGTCGGCAAGTCCGGTCTGGTCGGCGGTCGAAAGTGTGGGCGGCTCGGATTCGAGCTGATCGAAGGCGGCGCTGAAGTCGCGGGTCGCGCTGATGACGGTCTGCCCGTGGGAGACCGTCGCGACCGTGTCGGTGGTGGTGCGGAAGAAGGTCTCGATCTGCGAGGTCCGCGACTCGCGGAGCTGAGTCAGGTTGTCGTTGACCGACTTCCGCAATGACGAGGTTCCCGACAGATAGCCGATGATGCCGCACGCCACCACCGAGGCGATCGACACCGCCAGCAGCATCACCAGGAGCTTGGACTGGATACTGAGGGATCGTGCGCCCCATCCGCGCATCCGTGCACCGATACCGCTCGACGCAGCCGTCACCAGGCCACCTTTCCCGCTCACACCTGCCACGTTGATAAATGTGTCGAGCATATCGACAGCGAGCCGCATGCGCAGTTCGATTGCCCAGCGGCCGAATAGCAGAATACGGCAGATGTGGCATCACACAGCATTCGGGGATTCTTCACGCGCGCCATGTACGAGCGTGCAAGAATCGCATTCACTCGCCCGAGGAAAGCAGACCAACATGACAAACTCGCTGGTCCCAGCGCCGGGATGGTATTCCTACGGTGTCGCATCGACCATCGCCCGCTGGGACGGAATGGGATGGACCGGCCAATCCGCACCCGATTCGTCGATGGCTCCACTGCCTGCGTGGCATCGCCGGCCCTGGCTTTTCCTCACCCACCAATGGTGCTGGTGGGTTGTCGCCGGAATGGCGGTCACCATTGGTTTAGGAGTAGTCGGCAATTCACGTTCCGGGCGCTGGTGGGTGTGGCCCGCGGCGCTCGGCGTCCTGCTGGTGATGACGGGCGTCGTCACGCTCGTCGCCCCACACCTGCGGTTCACCGAGCTGAATCAGCTCCCTCTGACGATCGTCATCGGCGTGGTCTCGGGGGCGATCGCGATCGGCATCGCAACAGCGATCGAAGGACTCCTCGAGCCACACCTGCACCTGCCCTTCGCCGCCGACCTGTGGCTTGCCGGGCCCATTGAGGAGACCTGCAAGATCGCCGTGCCGCTGTTCTTGTTGATCTGTGCACGTTCGGTGTTCGGCGACCCGCGTCGCGGGGTACTGATGGCACTGATCAGCGGATCGGTGTTCGGGATCGGTGAAGCCATCGAGTACATGGGCGGTGGCTCCGGCACCAACTCGCATCTGCTGCAAGCCCTCACGCGCCCGCTCGCCGAGACCGGACACCCGCTCTGGGCGGGTACCGCCGCTGCAGCGATCTGGCTCGGGGCACACCGATCCGGGCGGGTGGCCACCACGGTCGGCTTCCTCGGCTGGCTCACCGCTGCCGCTGTGCACTCGGTACACGACGGAATCGGATCATTCGGTCAGCACGGATCGACGAACACCGTCACCGATCAGGACTTCACACTCACCGAGGTCGTTCAGGAAGGCGTAATGCTCAACGTCTTCTCGATCCTCGTGGCCGTCGCCTCCTATCTGATCCTGCGCCACGTCCTACGCGAACTCGTCCCGCCGACCGCGATTGCCACCAACGCGCCCCGCTGGCGCCCCCGGCTCGCTCGGTGGGGCGTGCCTCGAGCACAGACACAGACAACCGAGTCAACGCCGCAGAGGTGATCAATCGATGGTCGAGTCGAGTTGCGGGTGGCGGCGTCGGCGCTTCTCGTCGAGCATGTTCCGATCCGATTCGGACAACAACCCGGTCAACGTGATCGTCTCGCCGACTCGCGGCACCGCCCACCCGATCGAAACCGGCTGCGACAGCGAGCCAACCGACTCGACCACCCGGGCCTGCAGATCCCGCAGCCGAGACTCGCTGTCGGCGACGAGCACCACAACGAACTCGTCGCCGCCGATACGCGCGGCGAGCTGATCGGCGTCAAGCAGCCAGCGCAACGCTGCGCCAGTCGCCTCGATCACTTGGTCACCCGCAGCATGTCCGTGCGAATCGTTGACCTGTTTGAGACCGTCCACATCGATGCTGCCCACCACCAGCGGCCGAGATTCGATGAGCGCGTTGTCGAGGGCAACGTGTCCGCGCTCCCCGATGCCCCGGCGATTCAGCAGCCCCGTCAGGTCATCGGTGATCGCCAACTCCGTGATGAGGTCATTCGCGCGGTGCAGCCGACTCTCGGTGCGTCGCCATGTCAACGCGATGATCACGGCCAAGACGTCGGCTTTGACCAACTGCAACACAACCGAGCCGAGTGGAACATCGGTGCCGAACCCCACGGCAAAGCCGGCCGATGCGACATTGACCAACGCGATCAGTATCACCGCGATCCAGCGGTAGGGCACAAGGGCTCCCAGCGCGACGATTACCAGCAGAGTCCCGATCGCCGGGTATGCGATGCCCGTGAACGCGATGTATACGAGCGGGTTGATGCCCACGACGACAGCGGTCATGGTCACCAGCACCGGCGCACGGAAGCGGTCGATCACGGTACGTCGACGCCACAGCATCAGACACTCCGCGGCGAGCACCAGCGCCGTGACGAGAGCGACAGCCGACGGCGCCCACACATCACGCGCTGTGTCGAACAACAGCTGGACGATACCGACGACGACGAACAGCACCGCCCCGAGTCCAACGGTGAGCGCGAGACGGTCGTCGGCCAACGCATGCGCTCGCTCGGCTCTCGGCACCTTGATCACGCTCCCGGCAATTGCTCTCGAATGCGCCCGGCAAAAGGGACAGCTGCTGCCGGGGTGGACCGGCCTCAACCAACTCGTCCGCACCCCACCCGGCGAGCAGCGGGGAGATGGCGCGATAGACAAGAGTACGGGATCACGAGCGTTGACGATCACCTCATGTGGCGGCACCGGCGCACGTGGTTGGCCAATGCTGGTGATACATGGCCTCGGTGAGCTCGTCGAACTCATCGATCACATGCGGCGACACAGACATGAAGAGACGACAGGCACATCGGCCACCGCTTGCGCCAATGTGAGTTGCTGCCCGATGATCTCGGCTTCGCCACAGCGACCAAGGCGCATCAGGCACTCGTGGTAACCGTGCAGCGCCCAGATGTTGCCGGGGTGACGCAACGGCCGCGGAAGAGTGTCGTCGAGACCGAGGTCGGCGCGGTACACCGCAGCCGCTTCAGAGACGTGATCCTGCTCGAGCAAGAGTGCGCCGTAGGCGTGCCGGGTGGGTTGCATCCAGCCCCATGGCTCGTCGTAGGGAAGGGCGTCGTCGAGTTCGATGGCTCGTCGAAGATGCGCGAAGGCGTTGTCGTGGTTTTCCTTCCGGTACTCCAGCTCACCGTCCAGCATCGCCCCGGCGACGGCGAGAATGTCGCTGCAGGTGTTGTTGAACAAGGTGCGGGTCTGGGCAACGCGGGCCAGCGCCGCGATGAACCGCTCACGCTCACGCTCGGCGTCGTCGACATGCCCGAGCGCCGAATGAGCGACGCCCTTGCCGTAGTGGACCATTGCGGTCGTCGCGCAGTAGAGGTCGGGGTCGGCGGGTAGTGCCATGTCGATGAGATGCTGCCATCTGCCGAAGCGGACGTCGACGTGGACGCCGACGCCGAGGAATCCCTCCAGCCAATCTGCCATCGGCGGATTCTCCTCGCGCAGCAACTGTTCGGGAATCGTGGCCTCCAGCCGCGCCGAGACGTCGAGCGCCACCTGTGACTGCGCGGAGAACATCGCACCATAGACCTGGAAGTGATAGTCGTGGCAGCGGTACAGGGTGTAGAAGTTCATCGGGCCCTCGCGGCGCAGGAACTTCTCGTCGGCGATCACGGCGCGGGCGTTGGAGGTGACCACGCGTCGGTAGTCGCCGCACAGTACGTCGAGATGGGTGGGCATGTGCTGCAGGTGCCCGGCGTCAGGGACGAGGTCACGGAGGGCATCGGCATGGGCGAGCCCTGATTCGGGACTCGCCGACATCTCGACCAGATGGATGTACATGTGCAGCAACCCCGGGTGTGTCGCACCACCCGGTAACTCGAGGGCGGTCTCGAGCACCTGCTGCGCCTCGACGGCATGTGAGTCGGGTGCCGGCTCACCGGTCCGGATGTCCCATAATTCCCACGGCGTGAGGTTCATCAGGGCGTCGGCGAACAGTGCGGCGACGTCGAGATCCTCGGGGAACCGTCGGTGGACCTCGCGCATCGCAATCGCATAATCGTGATTCCAGACGCTGCCGGTGTCTGCGTCGCCGGCGGGACCGTCGGGCGAAACAGCCGGATAGCGGAACTGCAGGGCGCCGATGAGCGCCGCCTCGACGGCCGTCGCCGACGACACCAGCTCTCGCGCCTTGGTCACCGCCCGGTGGGATCGTGCGACGGTATCGGTGAGGTCGTCGGCGTCGAAGAACTCCCATGGCTTGTTGTAGTTCGGTCCCAGTGCATAGGCGATGCCCCAATAGGCGAGCGCGCACCGGGGATCGGCGGCCAGGGCGCGCTCGAAACAGGCAACCGATTCCTCGTGATTGAAGCCGTAGCTCCAGATCAGGCCGCGATCGAACCACAGCTGCGCAGCCGGCGACGTGGTGGTCACCGCCCGGGTGTAGCTGCCGAGGTCGTAGTAGTCGTCCATCTGTCGCTCCTCATCGCTGACCGCACCGCTACACACTCACCATCCGCTCCACCACGCCGTCGGCAGCCAGGCTCTCGCGACCGAGGACGGTGTTGGTGGCCGCGACCAGCCGCACGCGATCGGCGCGGAACAGGTCGTTGCCGTACTCGAAGGGGCGCCCACGTTGATCGCGGGTGACCCGGCTGACTGCGAGCAGCGGCCGGTTTCGGGGGATCTGCAACCATTGCGCCTCGCGCGGATTGGCCATCACCACCTCGATGGTCTCGCATGCGGTGGTCGGACGGAACCCATAGCGTTCCTCGAGTAGCGAGTACAGGGATCCGCCAAGGGGCTGGTCGAGCAGGTCGGGCACCTGCTGGGCGACGAGACATGCGGTGTCGACCGACAGCGGAACACCGTCGGCGAAGCGCAACCGCCGCACGACGAGGACCTCCTCGCGCTCGCCGATCTCCAGTGACCGCGCCTCGACCACGGTGGCCGGACGCCGTTCGGTGGCCAGCACCTGCGATCTGCTCGTGTGACCGCCGGTGAGTAGTCGCTCGGGCAGGCTGCTCAACTCTCCCGCGGCCCGCTCCACCACCCCGGCGCGCACGAAGATCCCTCCGCTGCGGCCTGGACGGCGCTCTACGATGCCCGCCTGGGCAAGCGTGAGCAGCGCGCTGCGCAGCGTCGACCGCGATACCGAGAAAGCCTCGGCCAGATCGCGTTCGGACCCGAGCCGCGAACCGGGGCCGATCTCTCCACGGCCGAGCATGGCCAGGATGCGTCGTCGGACATCCTCGGCGACCGGGCCGCCTTCCGTCTCCTCCATCAGGACGCCGAAGCGTCGAGCGGCAGCACCGCTTCCGGGGTTTCGGGCAACACCTGTCCGCCGTCGACGCCGATCGCCTGACCGGTGATGTACGCGGCCTCGTCGGTCGCCAGAAACGCGGCGAGATAACCGATGTCGTCAGGACGGCCAAGGGTGCCCGCCGGAATACTGCGGGTCATCGACGCGATGTAGTCCTCCCCCATCTCGACGAGCCCTTCGGTCAGGATGTTACCCGGCAGAACGGCATTGACGGTGATGCCGTGCGGGGCAAGTTCAACGGCGGCGGTGCGCATGAAGCCGAGTTGCGCGGCCTTGGACGCGCCGTAATGCGACCATCCCGGAAAACCGGTGAGCGGACCGGTGATCGACGAGGTGAGAATGATTCGGCCGGCCGACGAGGCCCGTAAGCCGTCGAGACAGGACTGCACCGTGTAGACAGTGCCCTTGACGTTGACGTCGAGAACCTCGTCGAGTTGCTGCGGGGTCATCGTCGCCAGCGGCGCTTCCGGAAAGATCCCGGCGTTGGCGCACACCACGTCGATGCCACCGAACGCGTCGGTCACCGTGCGCGCCATCGCTGTACAGGACTCCGGATCGCACACGTCGGCTACCGCGCCGATCACTCGTCCGGTGCCGAGCACGTCGAGTTCGGCGGCGCAGGCAGCGACCTGCTCGGCGTTGCGGGCGACGACGGCGACATTCGCGCCGGCGCGGGCGAATACCGACGCAATCCCTTTCCCGATCCCTTTGCTGGCCCCGGTGACCACCACGGACTTACCCGCGAGCGCGAACATCGGCTACTCCTTTCGCTCGCCACCCAGGCGAGGGTTGTTCGAGAAAATGATCGTCATACCAGCTGGCACGGCTCGGCCAACCACGTACGATCCCGGCAGTAGCGGTCGGCGATCTCGGCTGTGCCCGAGACGAAGTCGGCACCGGCGGCCAGCGCGGAGTCGGCCTCCGGGTGACTGCCGATCCACGCGGTGAGCATGACGCGCCGCAGCATCACGAAGGTCGGGATCATCGCGCGATGCTCGGCGTCGAGTGCCCGCACCGACCGGTAGCCGCACACCCACTCACCAATCATCGTCTCAGCCTGCGGCGTGTGCTCGACGAAGGAGACCACCGCACCGAGATCGGCGAGATACCACGACCATCCGGAGTCGTCGAAGTCGATGACGGTGATCATTGCGTCGTGCACCATGAGGTTGGCGAGCCGGAGATCGGCGTGCACGAGTCCGAAACGGTCGCGGCCCATACCGTAGGCGTCGAGCCGGGCCGAGAGTGTGTCGACCGCGCGGCCGATCCGAACCTGTTGATCGCGGGTGAGACCCGGTGCGGCACGCCAGTCACCCCAGCGCGCTTGCGGGCCGAGCGTGGCGTCGAGGTCCCACCGGAATCTGGTGAATCCGGGCGGCATCCGCCAGGTTTCGACGTGCTCGTGCAATTGGGCGGTGATCACCCCGAGATCGCGGAAGCCGACGTCGGCGGTCGGGTCCTCGCCGTTGACGCCCTCGACGAACTCGAAGGCACTGACGAAGCGCCGCTCGTCAGCGAGTCGAATCGGCGTCAACAGCGAACCATCGAGCGCAGCAACGACTCCCGGTGTGGAGATCGTCGCCGATTCGGCGAGCGCGGCCATCCACGCCAGCTCCGACTCGATGGCCTCACGCGAGTGATAACCCGGTCGGTGTACGCGCATCCCCAGCCGCCGGCCGTCCTGTTCGAGGAGAAAGGTGCCGTTCTCGCTGATGCTGAGCAGCCGCACATCCGCCCGGTCGAACCCGTACCGCGGTGCCGCCGCCACCGCGAACGCACGGTAGTCGTCGGCGAGTTCGGTCCGCACGCTCATCTGAGCCGTCGCCTCCTGCATCGGCTCAGCATGAGCGAGCACGCGGTCTTCGACAACCGGAGAACAGACCAAATAGCGAGCACTTCACCGAATCGTTTCACGAACCCGACATCGGCAATCTGCGCGTAATACATGTTGTCGCCGCGGTGATCTCACCACTTGACCAGCGCCGACTCCTGTGCCGATAATTCCTGATCGTGTCGATTGACCTCGTGCACGACACCTCCAATCGGTCCGGTCACCACAGTCGCTAACCAGACCAATTCGACTCCCAGCCCTCGCCCTGCCACCAGGCAGGCCAGTTGCGAAGGATCTTCCGATGAGCGACACCGTCGATTCCCCGCTCACCTCCACGACACCCGCCGACGCGAGCGCCGTCCAGCGACTCAAACCCAACGCCGTCGGGCTCGTCGGCGTGCTGTTCATGGCGGTCGCGACCGCCGCACCGATCACCGCGATGGTCGGCAACGTGCCGATCTCGGTCGGATTCGGCAACGGCGCCTACGCCCCGGCCGGATACATGGTCGCCACCATCGTGTTGACCCTGTTCGCGGTCGGCTATGCGGCCATGTCGCGTCACATCACCGCCACCGGCGCGTTCTACGGCTACATCTCGCACGGGCTCGGGCGGATCGTCGGACTGGGTGCGGGATTCCTGACGGCGTTGGCGTACATGGTGTTCGAGGCATCGCTGGTGGGCATCTTCTCGTTCTTCGGGGAGGATCTGCTCAACACGTTCTTCGGTGTGCACATCCCGTGGATCATCCTGGCGTTGGCGATGCTCGCCGTGAACGCCATCCTCAGCTACTTCGACATCAACCTGGCCGCCAAGGTGCTGGGCGTCCTACTGATCACCGAGATCGCGATGCTGACGCTGCTCGCGGTGTCGGTGCTCGCCACCGGCGGCGGACCCCAAGGCTGGTCGTGGGGATCGCTCAACCCGCTCAACGGCTTTCACAGCTTGAGTGGAACGGTCGCCGGCGCCGGCGGCTCACCGATCGCCGTGGCGGGGTCGGCCGGCGTCGGACTGTTCTTCGCGTTCTGGTCGTGGGTGGGCTTCGAGTCGAGCGCGATGTACGGCGAGGAGTCCAAGGATCCGAAGAAGATCATTCCGATCGCGGTGCTCAGTTCGGTGATCGGTATCGGTGTGTTCTACGTGCTGGTGTCGTGGCTGGCGATCGTCGGCACCGGACCCGAGAATGCCGTTGCCCTGGCTCAGGATTCGAACACGGCCGGCGAGATTTTCTTCCTACCGGTGCGTGAGCACCTCGGGGTGTGGGCCGTCGACATGTTCCACATCCTGCTGATGACCGGATCCTTCGCGTGCGGCTTGGCCTTTCACAACTGCGCGGCCCGCTACATCTACGCGATCGGCCGTGAGGACGTCATCCCAGGCATGCGCAAGACGCTGGGCGCGGCGCACTCGGTGCACGGCTCACCGCACATCGCCGGATTCATCCAGACCGGTGTCGCGACCGTGATAGTGGTGTTCTTCGCCGTCACCGGCCGCGACCCCTACACCGGGCTGTACGGTTTGATGGCGTTGCTCGGAACCACTGCCATCATGATCGTCCAGGCGCTCGCAGCATTCGCGGTCATCTCGTATTTCCATGTGCAGAAACAGCATCCGGAGACCGCCAACTGGTTCCGAACACTGGTGGCCCCACTGCTGGGCGGGCTGGGCATGCTGTACGTGATCTATCTGCTCGCGAAGAACGCGTCGTTCGCCGCCGGTACCGCGTCGACCGACTGGGTGTTCCATGCGATCCCGTACATCGTCGGCGTCGTGGGTATCGGCGGGATAGTGCTGGCGGTGATCCTACGCGTCCGCTCTCCGCGCCGGTACTCCCAACTCGGGCGGGTCGTCCTGCAAGAAGCCCACGAACGCTGAACACCAGCCAACCACTCCGACACCCGAAAGGCATGGCGATCGTGGGCTACTCGAACATCATGGATTCCAACAGCTTTGACGGAGCCCACCCCGTCGATCCCACGATCGCCGAGCTCATCACCGACCGCGAGCGAGTCCTCGGACCCGCCTATCGGCTCTTCTACGACGATCCGGTGCATCTCGTCCGTGGTCGGGGCACCCGGCTGTTCGACGCCGACGGCCGCGAGTATCTCGACGCCTACAACAACGTTGCCTGCGTGGGGCACGCCCACCCGCGGGTCACCGACGCCGTCGCCGAGCAGATCGGCACCCTGAACACCCACACGCGTTACCTGCATTCGGGGATCGTCGACTATTCGATCAGGCTGCTGGAGACGTTGCCCGGCGGAATCGATCAGATCATGTTCTGTTGCACCGGTTCCGAGGCCAACGACCTCGCCCTGCGGGTGGCCGCACAGTACACAGGCGCACGTGGGGTGATCATCACCGCCAATGCCTACCACGGCAACACCGCTGCGGTGACCGAGATCTCCCCGTCGCTGAGCTCGACCATCGGCGTCGGCGAGCACGTCCGGACCGTGCCCATCCCCGACACCCATGTGCTCACACCGGTGGATGCGGCACAGTACTTTGCCGCGAACGTCGCTGCGGCCACTGCGGATCTTCAGCGGTCGGGCTTCGGGGTGAGCGCGTTGATCGTCGACACGCTGTTCTCATCCGACGGAATCTTCGTCGATCCCCGCCTGCTCGGACCCGCGGTGGCCGCGGTCCGGGCCGTCGGCGGTGTGTTCATCGCAGACGAGGTGCAGCCCGGGTTCGGACGAACCGGAGCAGGCATGTGGGGCTTCGACCGGCACGCGGTGGTCCCCGACCTCGTCACCATGGGCAAACCCATGGGCAACGGCATTCCCGTGGCGGCGATGGCCGCATCGTCGACGGTGCTCGCGCCCTTCGCGACGGAGGTCCCCTACTTCAATACCTTCGGTGGGAGCCCGGTTGCGTCGGCGGCCGCCACCGCGGTACTCGACATCATCGAGGACGACAAGCTCATCGAGAACGCAGCCACCATCGGCGGCGAACTCCTCGACGGCATCCTCGACGTCACCCGCGACGACCACAGGGTGTGTGACGTGCGCGGCAGCGGCTTGTACATCGGCGTCGAGATCGTCACCGACGAACACACCCGCAGCCCGGACCGCGTATCCGCCCGACGTATCGTCAACGACCTTCGGCGTGAAGGCATCCTGATCTCCGTGTGCGGCGCCGACTCGAACGTGCTGAAAATCCGCCCACCACTGGTGTTCTCGTCCGCCGATGTCGACTGGCTGTGTACGGGGCTGGGGAAGGTGTTGGGGTGAGTGGCGTTTTCATCTCACCGGGTCTCGAGGCCCTCGCCCTAGCGGCTCGCGCACCTCGACCATCGGGGGGTAAGACGCGGCCGCGATCGGGGGAAGGCGGCCCCGCGATCGGGGACCATCATCCGATGGTCGAGGTGCGAGCCGCGCGCGGCGAGCCTCGAGACCGCCTGCGCCGATGCTGGTTTCGTCAGTTCGCGGGGGTTGCGGACACATTCGACTCACCGGGTCTCGAGGCCCTCGCCCTGGCGGGCTCGGGCACCTCGACCATCGGGGGGGAAGGGCGCGGCCGCAATCGGGGGGAGGGCGCGGCCGCGATCGGGGAAGGGCGCGGCCGCGACTGGGAGGAGGTCGGCACCGCGATCGGGGACCATCATCCGATGGTCGAGGTGCGAGCCGCGTGCGGCGAGCCTCGAGACCGCCTGCACCGACGCTGTTTTCGTCGGTCCGCGTGGCTGTGGAAACATTCGACTCACCGGGTCTCGAGGCCCTCGCCCTGGCGGGCTCGGGCACCTCGACCATCGAGGGAAGGGCGCGGCCGCGATAGGGGAAGGCCCGGGGAAGGGGTGGCCTATGCGGAGCGGCAGGTGGGCGGGCTGATTGGTTCGGTGATAACCACGCCGTGCTCGGCGGACATATCCAGATGACGCAGGATCGAGGCCACGTGGTCGGGAGTCCAGGTTGGTCGAACGGAGTGGGTGAGCGAGCGCCAATCGGCGTCGCGCAGGTATAGAACGACGTCGGTGTCGCCGGCGATCGTGCTGATCAAGGCGGCGTCGAGCCGGTCGCGGCAGTCACAGCCGAGCGCGCCGAAGGTATCGGCCATCGGGCATTCGCGGTGCACCACCACCCTCATCGGACCGGCATTGTCTGCGCGCGCACCGCAGGCAAGCGCGAGGTGTTCGGCACGGCCGGCGCCCAGGGTGAAGCCGATGCCGCGGAACTCGCCGTGCGGCAGCGGAAGCCGCACGTGCACCGCGGTTCCCACCACGTCGTCATCCGCAGCTGTCAGCACATCGTCGTCGACAACGCACACGTCGCAGCCGAGATCGCCTGCGATCTCGCGGAGTTCGCTCCCCCGGGCCGGCTCTCCCGGATACCTGCTACTGCCGAGCCTGCTCACGACGACCGCATCGGATTTCCAGCGTCGGCGACCGACGATCAGGGCGGCACGGTCGGACCACGGACCGTCGTGGCGCTCGCCGTGACGAACCCTCACGTAACCGTGCGTCGAGAATCGCACGTCGCTGTCGCCGTCGGCGATGGCTCTGATCGTCGCGGCCCGTCCCCGCGCGGTATCGGTCTCCCCCGACTGCACGAGATCGATCATGACACTTGCGATGTCGAGGGAATGGACGCCGGAGACGGCGGACATGATCTGCCGCCACCGCGCATCGGTCACCACGACGGTGACGCTGCCGGTCCCGGCGGCACCGACACCCATCAGCGTCTGCGCCGACACCTCACCGGCGTCGACCACGAGATGACCGCCACCGCCGGCGTCGTCGTCGGCAACCACCACGAGCGCGTTCTGCCCGACATCCATTCCCTCTCCCTCCTCACAGCGGCTGGACCACCGCCGACCGGCTCAGAACGCGCGCAGATTCTCCTTGAGCGTGGAGCCGGTGTATTCCTCACGGATCAGTCCGCGGCGCCGCAACTCGGGTGCGAGACCGTCGGCGACCAACGCGAAGTTGTGGCGGGTGGTCGGCAGGTAGAACAGGAATCCGTCGCCGCCGGCCTCTTCCATGATCTCGCCCATCTTCGCCGCGACCGTCGCCGGCGAGCCGATCAACCCCATGTCCTTGACCTGGTGGCTCTTGGCGACCACCTCACGCAGCGTCTCGTCCTCGTGCCCCTCGAAGAGTTCCTTGATCGAGGTGTACTCCCCGTTCTGCTTCGACAGATCGATGTCGCGGATCTTGGTGTCGGGATCGATCCCACCGAAATCGATACGCCCACCGGACGTGTAGGACATGTTCCACAGGTTGTATTCGATCGCCTTGTCCGACGCCCGGGCCGCCTGATACGCCGCATACTGTTCCTGCGCTTCGGCGTCGGAGGCGGCGATGGTGGGTGTGGCGATGAACAAGAACTTGACGTCGTCAGGGTTGCGTCCCAGTGCCGTCACCCGAGACCGCATGTCCTCGCGGTACTTTCGTGCGGCCTCGGCGTCGCGGACGATCGCGATCTGGGTGTCGTCGTAGGCTGCGGCCAACGCGCGGCCGGCGGGTGAGCTACCGGCCGAGCACACCGGGGTGGTGCGCTGCGGGCCGGGAATGGTGTTCAGTGGTCCGCGGCACTTGAAGTACTTGCCCACGAACTCGATCGGCGTGACCTTGGTGTGATCGGCGTAGACGCCGCCGTACGGGTCGGCGATGACCGCGTCGGGCTCCCACGACTCCTGCAACTGCTGGACGACGTCGATCCACTCCATCGCCATGTCGTAGCGTTCGTCGTGCTCGAGATGCCGCTCGTATCCGAAGTTCTGGGCGACCCGGTCGGTCACGCTGGTCACCACGTTCATGCCGACGCGGCCCTCGGTGAGGTGATCGAGAGTGGTGAAGGCACGGGCCGCGAGGTACGGCGGATACTGGATCGTCGACACGGTGGGAATGATCCCGATGTGCCGGGTGGCCTGGGTCATCAATGGCACCAACGGCATCGGGTCGTTCTTCGGCGCCATGAACCCGCGGCGCAGCGAGGTCTCCGCGGACTGCTTGTAGGAGTCCTCGACCATGGACGTGTCCTCGATGAGGATGTAGTCGAAGCCGGCGCGTTCGAGGCTGCGCGCCATATCGATATAGATGTCGGGGCGCATCCAGTCGGTCGCGTTGGAGCCGATCCACGGGCCGTCGCCGTTGGCGGGACTCCACGCGTGGATTCCGAATCCGTCTCCGAGGAACCATCCGAGATGAAACATTGCCTACTCCTTTACTTCTGCGGTGTGTGGTGGTGCCCGGTCGGGGCGACGAGCGAGATCATGCGGCGCTCATGTCGATCCGCCGGTAGGACTCGACGAGTTGTTGGGTGTACGGGTGCTGCGGATGATTCAGAACCGTGGCGGTCGAACCGGATTCGACGATCGTCCCGGCGTTCATCACCAGCAGCTGCTCGGTGAGGAAACCGGTCGCCGGCAAGCCGTGGGAGATGAACACCAGACCGAGGGAATGGGTGCGCACGTAGCCTTTGAGGAGATTCAGCACCACCGCCTGCGCGGAGATGTCGAGTGCGCTGACGGCCTCGTCGCACACCAGGATCTCCGGGCGCACCACCAGTGCCCGCGCGATCGACAGTCGTTGGCGCTGACCACCGGAGAGCTGATCGGGATAGCGGTCCAGGAGTTCGGGGTCGATACCGAGTTCGTCGA
>NZ_MVPX01000026.1:0-10159 GCF_002043085.1 Gordonia sp. i37
CACGCCCCAGAAGGACCGGGGTTCGGTTGTACCGGAAGCGATTTCGTGAAGGATGGTGCGCGCGTCGAGGTGTGCTTCGACGAGTCGGCCGACGGCGATGTCGTCGTGGGTGAGGTCGGCGAGGAGACGCCAGCGTGCGGTGGTGTCGCCCTCGCCCGGATGCGACACCCGATCGGTGAGATCGTCGGCGATCCGGCGGGCCCGGGCTGCCGGGGTGGCGGGCGGGGGTATTTCAGGCGGGGGCGTGGCGGGAGCGGTCATGCCGAGCGCCGTCCGGTCGTGGAGAGCGAGCGCAGATGCGCGGCGAAGCCCTCGGGAGCGCGGCCGTGCCGACGTGTCGAGGTCGCCACCGGGGCCTGCGCGCACCAGGCGATCGAGACACCCGCCGACTCCAGGCGTTCGATCAGATCGACGTCCTCGTCGTGCGGCAGCTCGCCGAATCCGCCGACCGCGAGATAGGCGTCGGCGCGCACCCCCAGGTTCGCCCCGTGGATGTGACGGTGCCCGTCGTGATCGCGGTAGCGCCGCCGATAGCGATCTGCCAGCGCCGCCGGCCACCGCGTCCAGTCCTTGGGTGTCACCGTGCCGGCGTAGGCGAGCGCGCCCTCGGCCGCGCGCGTCAGATGGCGCTGCAGCCAGTTGCCGGGTACCTCGGAATCGGCGTCGGTGGTGGCCACCCAGGTCCGCTCGGGGTCGGTCTCGGAGGAGGCGTCGTGAAGCAACGCCGCGATGCCGGCGGCCCGCGCCGCACCGACCGCCCCGAACTCGCCGACGATCGGGGCGACCTCGGCGCCGATCACCTCGGCGGACCCGTCGGTGCAGGTGTCGAGGACCACCCCGACATGCACCGGGACAGGCACCGCGTCCGCCGCGATCCGCACCGCGCGCAGACACGACGGCAGCAGGTCGCGTTCGTTGTGGGCGGGAATCACCACGACAACACGATCGACGGCGAGATGATCGGAGTCGTGAGAGGAATGCGATGCGTTCGGCACGGGCGGCCCCTGAACTCGTTCGCGTGGTCGGGGGATGATCCCCGGACCGCGATATCGGGAGTTGCAGGCCCAATGGCTGAAGGCCGGTATGAAACTCTCAGGTTACCGGACTCGCAGGTGAACGTCGCTCCCACGGACGGACGACATCGGCCGCGCATCCCGACCCGCCACATCGCTGCCCGGCTTTGGGATTCCCTCGGTCGGGTCGGTTACCCTGAACACCCGTGGCATCCAATACCAGCGCCGATTCGCCCCGCTCCGGCCCCTATGACCTGATCGTCGTCGGCTCCGGTTTCTTCGGTCTCACCATCGCCGAGCGCGCGGCCGCCGAACTGGGCAAACGCGTCCTGGTGATCGAGCGTCGAGGCCATCTCGGCGGCAACGCCTATTCCGAGGCCGAACCGACGACCGGCATCGAGATCCACAAGTACGGTGCTCACCTGTTCCACACCTCCAACCAGAAGGTGTGGGACTACGTCAACCGCTTCACCGACTTCACCGGCTATCAGCACCGCGTGTTTGCGATGCACAACGGTCAGGCCTACCAGTTCCCGATGGGGTTGGGCCTGGTCAGCCAGTTCTTCGGCCGGTACTTCAGCCCCGACGAGGCACGTGCGCTCATCGCCGAACAGGCCGCCGAGATCGATACGAAGAACGCGGCGAACTTCGAGGAGAAGGCGATCAGCCTGATCGGACGTCCGCTGTACGAGGCGTTCATCAAGCACTACACCGCCAAGCAGTGGGAGACCGACCCGAAGAACCTCCCGGCCGCCAACATCACCCGGCTGCCGGTGCGCTACACCTTCGACAACCGGTACTTCAACGACACCTATGAGGGTCTCCCCGTCGACGGTTACACCGCGTGGCTGGAGAACATGGCCGCCGACGACCGCATCGAGGTGCGGCTGGACACCGACTGGTTCGACGTGCGCGACGAGCTACGCGCGCAGAGCCCCGACGCGCCCGTCGTCTACACCGGCCCACTCGACCGCTACTTCGACTACTCCGCCGGACGCCTCGGCTGGCGCACCCTCGACTTCGAGACCGAGGTGCTGCCCACCGGCGACTTCCAGGGCACCCCGGTGATGAACTACAACGACGCCGACGTGCCCTACACGCGTATCCACGAGTTCCGGCACTTCCACCCCGAACGCGACACCTACCCGACCGACAAAACGGTCATCATGCGGGAGTACGGGCGTTTCGCGAAGGACGACGACGAGCCGTACTACCCGATCAACACCCCCGAGGACCGAGAGATGCTCGCGTCCTACCGAGCCCTGGCCAAGACCGAGACCACCGACTCCAAGGTGCTCTTCGGCGGACGGCTGGGCACCTACCAGTACCTGGACATGCACATGGCCATCGCCAGTGCGCTCACGATGTTCGAGAACACCCTGGCGCCGCACCTGCGAGATGGTGCGGCGCTGGTGGGTCCCGACGCGTGACGCCCGGGCCCGATCACCGGCGATGACAGCAGTGCAGTCGCAGACCAGAGCGGAGTATTGAGTGTGACCCCTGCCCAACAGGAGAACGTGACCGCGTCGTCGACGGTCGAACCCGACTCCACGGCGGTCGAACTGCTGCAGCGGGTCATCTTCCCCCGGCCCGGCGAGCCCATCGACGTCCGTTCGCTCTACCTCGTCGAATCCGCGAGCAATGCGCGCCGTGCCCACGCCCCGAGCCGCACCTCGGTGATCCTCGGCGCGGAGTCCGAGGTCAGCTTCGAGAGCTACTTCAACGCCTTCGCCGCGGCCTACTGGCGACGCTGGTCGATCCTCACCTCGGTGGTGCTGCGGGTCGAGGTGATCGGCACCTGCCGCGTCGATCTCTACCGCTCCAAGGTCGACGGCTCCCGCATCGGCATCGGTGGCGATCTGGTCCCCATCGATGAAAACGGCCGTGGCACCATCGAGTTCGAGCTCGACCTCGGACCGTTCGAGGACGGCGGATGGATCTGGTTCGACGTCACCACCGACACCGAGACCGAAATCGTCTCTGCCGGCTGGTATTCGACGATCCCGGCGCCCAGCGGTCCGGACACCAAACGTGTCACCGTCGGCATCCCGACGTTCAACCGGCCCACCGACGCGGTGAACGCTCTCGCCGCGCTCACCTCGGATCCATTGGTGGACGAGGTGATCGACGCGGTGCTGATGCCCGATCAGGGCACCCGCAAGGTCGTCGACGAGCCCGGTTACTCGCAAGCCGCTGCGGCACTGGGCGATCGGCTGCACATCTTCGATCAGGGCAACCTCGGTGGTTCCGGTGGCTACTCCCGCATCATGTA
Organism: Gordonia sp. i37; assembly: GCF_002043085.1. Classification (NCBI taxonomy): domain Bacteria; kingdom Bacillati; phylum Actinomycetota; class Actinomycetes; order Mycobacteriales; family Gordoniaceae; genus Gordonia; species Gordonia sp. i37. The sequence continues at coordinate 3,286 of NZ_MVPX01000026.1, forward strand.
CGAGGCGTTGCGGCTGACCGACTCCCCGTACGTCCTGTACATGGACGACGACATCGCGATCGAGCCCGACTCGATCCTGCGTGCGCTGGCGATGTCGCGGTTCGCCCGCACCCCCATGCTGGTCGGCGGGCAGATGCTGAACCTGCAGGACCGCAGTCACCTGCACTGCATGGGTGAGGTCATCAACCACCACACCTTCATGTGGACCGCGGCGCCGTTCGTGGAATACGACCACGACTTCGCCGAGTATCCGTTGCGTGACCGGGAGAACTCGAAGAACCTGCACCGCCGGATCGACGTCGAGGGCAACGGCTGGTGGATGTGCATGATCCCGCGTGTCTGCGCCGAGGAGATCGGCCTGCCGATGCCCCTGTTCATCAAATGGGACGATTGGGAATTCGCCCTGCGAGCAGGCAAGGCCGGATACCCGACCGCGACGGTTCCCGGTATCGCGATCTGGCACATGGCGTGGAGTGACAAGGACGACGCCATCGACTGGCAGGCGTACTTCCATCTGCGCAACCGGCTCGTCGTCGCCGCGATCCACCACGACGGTCCGATCAAGGGCATTCTGCAGTCCATGGTCAAGGCAACCGCCAAACACCTTCTCTGCCTTGAGTATTCGACGGTGGCTATCCAGAACGAGGCGATCCGCGACTTCCTCGCCGGCCCCGATCACATCCGTTCGCTGCTGCCGACCGCGCTGCCCAAGATCGCCGCCATGCGCAAGGAGTATCCGGACGCGGTGGTGTTGCCGTCGGCCACCGAGTTGCCCCGAACCAGTGGTGAGGCAACGCATCTCGGGACGACGGTGCCGAGCAACCCGGTCACCAAGCTACGGGCGCTGGCCGGGGCGATCGTCAACAACATGCGCCCGGCCGATCCGCGGCATCACCAAGTGCCCCAGGCCAATTACCCGCCGATCGAGGCGCGGTGGTTCTCTCTCGGCCGGGTCGACGGCGTCACCGTCACCACCGCCGACGGCCGCGGCGTGGTGTACCGCCAGCGCGACCGCGACAAGATGATCGCCCTCGCACGCGAATCCGCGGCGCTGGTACGTGAACTCAACGAGCGGTTCCCCGAGTTGACGGAGCGCTACCGCGCCCAACACCGGGACCTGACCAGTAAGGAGAGCTGGGCGCGTGTCTTCGGAATCGACTGATCGGGGCCCATCGCCGGCCGCACCGCCGCAGACCGCGGAGCCGTCGGGCGAGGTCGCCGCACTGATCGGTGTCCAGGGTGTGCTGCTCGAGGCGCCCGGCGTCGTGCCCGCCGCCCGTGGACTCTCACACTTCGGCGAGCACTCCCTCGGCTGGCTGGCGATCAGCGCCGTCGGCTGGGGGCTGGCCGTGCGACGCGACGACGCCACCGCGCAACGCCGCTGGCTCGAGGCCGGCGTCGGCGCCTTCGGCGCGCACGCGGCGTCGGTGATCATCAAGCGCATCGTCCGGCGCAAGCGCCCACACGATCCGCGGATCCGGGTCGGAGTGTCCACACCGAGTCGACTGAGTTTCCCGTCGTCGCACGCCACCTCGACAACCGCCGCGGCGATCCTCATCGGTAGGGCCGCAGGTTTACCGCCCTACCTGCTTCCGGCGGTGCTGGTGCCGCCTATGCTCACCTCGCGACTGGTTCTCGGGGTGCACTATCCGAGCGATGTCGCCGCCGGAGCCGCGATCGGCGCACTGAGCGCCGGTGCCGTCGTCGTCGGCGATCAGTTCATCGAGCGTGCCGCCGACACCGCGGCCTGCCACCCGCGATCCACCCGGCTCGCAGGTGCTGCTGCCCGCGTCGGCGCAGTGGCACTGATGCCGGGGTCGACAGCGCGCCTCCTCGTGGGGCGGGTCGTCGGCGGCAAGTCCACTAAGGAGAAGGCATGAGCGAGGAGCCGATCGAGCACGGAAAGATCAAGGGCCCGCCCAAGAACCTGGCCACCGGGCTGATCAAGGCCGTCCGGCCACGTCAGTGGGTGAAGAACGTCCTCGTCCTCGCCGCTCCGCTGGCCGCGGGTAGCGATGCCCTGACCAACGCCGGTGCGATGGGACGCGTCGGCCTGGCGTTCATCGCGTTCTGCCTCGTCGCCTCCTGCATCTACCTGGTCAACGACGCGATGGATGTCGAATCGGACCGCAACCATCCCACCAAGCGGTTTCGGCCGATCGCCGCGGGCGTGGTGCCGGTATCGCTGGCCTACGGCCTCGCGCTGGTCCTGGGTGCGGGATCGATCGGGGTGGCGCTCATCGCCAACTGGCAGACCGCCGTCGTCATCGCCATCTACCTGGTGATCCAGCTCGGTTACTGCTTCGGGCTGAAGAACCAAGCCGTCATCGACATCTGCATCGTCTCGTCGGGCTTCCTGTTGCGCGCCATCGCCGGTGGTGTGGCGGCCGAGATCCGACTCTCGCAGTGGTTCCTGCTGGTGATGGCCTTCGGGTCGCTGTTCATGGCGGCCGGCAAACGCTACGCCGAACTGCAACTCGCCGAGCGCACCGGCGCCAAGATCCGCAAGGCGCTGCAGTACTACACCACCAGCTACCTGCGCTTCGTGTGGACCCTGGCGGCCACGGCCGTCGTGCTGTTCTACGGGCTGTGGGCCTTCGACAAGAATTCCGGCCACGACACCAACGTTGCCTATGCCCTGTCGATGGTGCCGTTCACCATCGCGATCCTGCGCTACGCCGTCGACATCGACGGTGGTCAGGCGGGAGAACCCGAGGAGATCGCCCTCGGTGACCGTGTGCTGCAGGTCCTGGCGGTGGCCTGGATAGTATGCGTGGGTGTCGCGGTCTATGCAGTCTCCTGATCGAGGGCAGTCTCCTGATCACGGGCAGTCACCTGATCGAGGGCAGTTGCCCGAGGACGACGCGCCCACTCAGTGGCTGCGTCTGAATCTCGGCGGCGACGAGCCCGACGAAGAGCGCCCGGTCGGCGCGAACGAGCGCACGGTCGACGACGACGAGCGCACAGTAGATGACAACGAGCGCCCAGTCGATGAAGATGAGCGCCCGGTCGACGCAAAGAAGCGCACGGTCGACGTCGGCGCATGGCGGCGTTGGGGTGGCCGCGAGTGGACCGCCATCATCAGCTTCCTGATCGGTGCCATCACCGTCACCACCTTCTTCGCGATCGGTGCGTGGCAGCGGCGCTGGATCGCCGACGACGGACTCATCGTCCTGCGCACCCTGCGCAATCTGTTCGCGGGCAACGGGCCGGTGTTCAACGCCGGAGAGCGGGTTGAGGCCAACACCTCCACGGCGTGGACCTACCTGCTGTGGTTCTGGGCGTGGGTGACCGACGGCCAACTCGAGTACGTCGCCCTGTGGGTGGCGCTGGTGTTGTCGGTGTCGGCGGTGCCGATCGCGATGTACGGGACCGCCCGCCTGTTGCGTCGACGCCTCGGTGGGATCACCGGCGACGGCTTCACACTGCTGCTTCCGCTCGGCCCCATCATTTACATCGCGTTGCCGCCGGCGCGCGATTTCGCGACCAGCGGCCTGGAGAACGGGCTCTGCATCTTCTGGGCCGCGGTGCTGTGGTGTCTGCTGATCTCCTGGTGTCGGCGACCTTCCGGGGCCGACGCGACTCGCGCCGGCTCGGCGGCCACACTGTTCCTCGCCTTCTGGGCGGGCCTGGCGCCGTTGGTTCGGCCCGAGCTCACGGTCATCGGCGGTATCGCCCTGGTGCTGGTGTTCCTGGCGCCCCAGACGTGGAAGATGCGTGTCGGCATCGTCGTCGTCGCCGCGATCCTCCCGGTGGGCTACCAGATCTTCCGGATGGGCTACTACGCCCTGTTGGTCCCCAACCCGGCCGTCGCCAAGGACGCCAGCGGTTCCAAGTGGCATCAGGGCTTCATCTACCTGGCCAACCTCTTCGGGCCCTACACGTTGCTGTTGCCGGTCGTCCTCGCGCTCATGGCGGGCATCCTGCTCGCCGTCGGGGTGCGCGCACGCAAGCTCAGCCCCACCGAGCCGCCGTCGCAGACCCCGAAGTCGGTACGTGGCCGGTTGGCGTCGTGGTCGCGGCGTCTGCAGACGCCGGGCGCGGTGGTCACCGCGATGGTGCTCGCCGGCCTCATCGTCGGGCTGTATTGGCTGCGTCAGGGCGGCGACTTCATGCACGGCCGCGTCCTGCTGACACCACTGTTCGTGATGTTGTTGCCGCTCATGGTGATTCCGGTGACCATCCCGGTGCGCGGTGTCGCCGCGGCCTTCCGCCGCACTCGCCGGCCCGTCCCCGCCGACAGCGCCCCCGCCGACACCGACAGCGCTCTTGCGGACGCCGACGGCGCCCCCGCCTCCGCCGACAGCGCTCCCGCTGACGCCGACGGCGCTTTGCGCGCCCGCCGCACACGCCTGCAGCTGGTCGGCTCGACCGTCCTTGCGGCCATGTGGATCACCACCATCGCCTGGGCGGCGATCGTCCACGAGGATGTCCTGCCCAACGCCGGCATCGACATCGGCCGCAGCGGCATCGTCGACGAGCGACGCTTCTACGTCACCAACATGGGCATCGAGAACCCGGTCACCGCCAAGGATTACCTCGACTATCCGCGAATGAAGGCGATGGTCGAGGACATCGCGCAGTATCAGAAGGAGGGCGGCGTGCTGATCGCGTCCTTCGACTACGACCAGTGGTACATCGCCCGCCTCCCCGCCAATACCCCACAGGACAAGCGCCACCTGACGGTGTTCTTCCTCAATCTCGGCATGACCAGCATGAATGCACCGCTCAACGTGCGGGTCATCGACCAGATGGGGCTGGCGTATCCGATCGCCGCGCACACCGAGCGCCTCGACGACGGCCGCATCGGGCACGACAAGGTGCTGCCGACCGAGTGGGTGGTCGCAGAGGCCGGAGCGGTATCGCGAGCCCCGATCCTGCCCGGGTTCCTCGACGAGGACGTCGTACGTCAGGCGCAGGTGGCCCTGACGTGTCCGGCCACCCGGGATCGGATCGCCTCGTACGAGGCGCCGTGGACGTGGCAGCGGTTCAAGAGCAACCTGATCCAGTCGTTCACGTTCACCGACTATCGCATCGACCGCAACCCCGAATACGAGATCGAGCACTGCGGTCTGACGATGCCGCCGCGCATCCACCCGCGCTGACCCGTTAAGAGGAACGCTGTGAGGAACCTTCGCGCAGCATCGGAGGAACTTGCGAGAAATTATCTCGAATCGGTAACGTGCCGCGCAGTGCGACCGATAGACCGACCGTGAGAACTGCGGTGGGACCGATCCGTCCGCGCCAACCTGAGAGAGCTGTGAGAGACATCACAGAGTTTGTCAGGGTTCGGTGGCTGCAATAGGCTGCCGGGGGGTTCCTCGTGCTCAAAGTTGCGCGAGGGTTCGGTGTGGGGGATCGGACGTCGCAGAGGTGTAGTCCGGAGTTCGACGCAAGGCTGATCTGCGTCGGAACCGGTGACAGAGGGAGAATGCAGGTCGATGGGTGTAGGTGAACTGAAACCGAAGGCGTCCACGGGACTCAGTGCACGGTTGGTGGCGATTGTGGTCGCCGTGATGACCGTCGCGGGTCTGATCGGAGCAGTGGTCGGGACGGGCCAGGCCGATGCGCGCATCAACGGCACGGGCTTCCGCAAGACGCTGTGGATCGACGCCTGCGGCATGCCCACCAACGGCGCCTTCGGCAACAAGTCCATGGCTCCCGGCAAGGTCCAGGTTCGTACCTGGTTCAAGCCGCAGAACAAGCGCACCGTCATCCTGCTCGACGGCATGCGCGCCCAGTACGACTTCTCCGGCTGGGAGATCAACACCAACGTCCAGGAGCTGGTCAATCGCGGCGTCAACGTCGTCGAGCCGATCGGCGGACCGGCCAGCTTCTACACCAACTGGAACGCGCCCAGTAACTTCAACGGCCAGCAGAGCCGCTACATGTGGGAGTGCGTGATCAACAACCGCCTCCCGCAGGCACTGCGGGCCAACGGATTCCAGGGCAAGAACGGCAAGTACGCCATCATGGGCGTGTCCATGGGTGGTAACGCCGCACTGGTCCTCGCCTCCAAGCGTCGCGACCTCTACTACGCCGCCGGCTCGCTGTCGGGCTACAACTTCCTCAGTGCCCCCGGCATGCACACGATGATCCGTCTGGCGATGCTCGACGTCGCCCCGCAGCCGTGGAACGTCGACGCCATGTGGGGCCCGCCGTGGGACGGCCGCTGGTACGACAACGACCCGTCGCTGCGCATCAACCGCATGCAGGGCCTGAAACTCTTCGTCGGTTCCGGTAACGGACTCTTCGGCAAGTACAACGCGCTGCCGAACGTCTTCGACGACCTGTTCAAGGGTTCGACACTGGAGTTCCTCGCGTTCACCCAGGCCAAGGCCTTCGAAGGACTCGCCTTCATCAACGGCCTGCCGATCATGAGCTACTACGCCAACGGCACCCACGCCTGGGGCTACTGGCAGGACATGGTCTGGAACGCCTATTCGCGAGGCTTCTTCAACTGATCGAGTAGCGCACTGCTCGACTGAGCAACGATCAACTGAGCACCGGGACAACCCCGGCCGCCACCACACGGTGTCGGCCGGGGTTGTCTCATTGGTCCGGCATGACCGGCTATCTGCGCAACTCACATCACAGAAGTCACAAAAATCTCACCCGCCACAGCGTGGCGTCGCGCCAACCTGTGCCACGACGTGTAAGAAACACCTGAGGCGTAATGACACCAGTGAGATTTCTGTGACTTGAGGGGACACTGAGTCGACGCGGTCGCCGACCGCGGTGCGTCGACCATCAGGGGTGCGAAGGAGCGCGAGGGTATGCGAACAGTGAGTGCGGGGCGAACGAGTGGGCGTACGGCCACTCGCGGTGCGACGAGCCGGCGAACGCCACGAGTCGTCATCACGATGGTGGTGGT
>NZ_MVPX01000260.1:0-1227 GCF_002043085.1 Gordonia sp. i37
GGCGGGCCGCCGGACCGCGTGGCGCACGCGGTGGCGCGGATCGAACGTCGTGGTGGTGTCCTGCGCGACGAGCTGAACGGTCTGCAGATACTCCGTGCGTCGCGTCCGCCACTTCAGCAGATCGGCGAGATCGTTGCCGTCGACGAGCACCTGACCGGCACTCGGCTCGGACAGGCCGACGATCATCCGACCCAATGTGGACTTTCCCGAACCACTTTCGCCGACGATCCCGGTGGCGACACCGGAGGCGAACCGTGCGTCGACACCGTCGAGTGCGCTCACCCCGCCGTAGCGTTTGGTGACTCCCACCAGTTCGATGGTGGTGCTCATGCGACCATCTCCGCGCAGGTGAGGTCGTCGACGGTGGGGAGCCGGTCACGGTCGCATGACTGGAGCGTCGGCATGCACGCGAACAGCCCACGGGTGTACGGGTCGGTGGCGTCGGTGACGTGCTCGGGATCGGGGGGTTCGACGATCCGCCCGGCACGCATCACCAGCATCCGGTCGCAGTACTTGCGGGACAGCGGCAGATCGTGGGAGATGAAGACCAGCGCAGCTCCTTCGTCGGCGGCCAGACCGGTCAGCAACTCCATCACGGTGATCGACAGGGTGACGTCGAGCGCACTGGTCGGCTCGTCGGCGATGAGCAGTTCCGGCTCGCCGGCCACGGCGATCGCCATCATCACCCGCTGGCGCATGCCGCCCGAGAGTTGTTCGGGCAGAGCACCCATGACGCGCCTCGGATCAGTGATCCCAACCTGTCGCAGCCGCTCCTCGGCGATGCCGCGCCGCGCTCTCCGCGACCCGTGCCTCGCCGACGGCAGTACGGCCAGGAGCTGGCTACCCACACTCCACACCGGGTCGAGGCTGCTCATCGCATCCTGAAAAATCATCGAGATCCCCTCCCGGCGTACCGGTATGCGCTTGGCGGGAGCGTCGAGCAGCGAACGGCCCATGCAGGTCAATGTGGTTGCGCTGACGGTGCCCGCCTCCGGGCTGATGAATCCGCCGATCGCGTTGGCGATGCTGGACTTTCCCGATCCCGACTCACCGACGATGGCGAGGCGTTCACCGCGCCGGACGGTGAAGCTGGTCGGCCCCACCTTGACCGCACCGTGGTAGGCGACGGTGAGGTCGGCGACCTCGAGAACCGGCATGTCGGGTCGGGCTTCGGCCATATACGTTGCGCCGGAGTCGGTGTGCGGCGCGTCGGCGGCGAGTCGGGGG
>NZ_MVPX01000261.1:0-10079 GCF_002043085.1 Gordonia sp. i37
TCGGGTCGGGCTTCGGCCATATACGTTGCGCCGGAGTCGGTGTGCGGCGCGTCGGCGGCGAGTCGGGGTGCGTGATCGAGTGTCATTGTTCGAGCTCCGAGTAGTCGATGACGTTGTCGGTGCGGAACACATAGCCCTTGAGGTTGTTGGCGAATGCGTTCAGCGGCTGGACATATCCGACGTAGACCGTCGGCATCTGATCGGCGAGGATGCGGGTGGCGGTGTTCCATTGGGTCCACGCCGCCGTCGAGAGCGGATCCCCGGCGGCGTTGCCGGCGGCGATGGCGTCGTTGAGCGGTGCGTAGTCGAGGTCGGGCCAGTTGATCGGCGATCCGGGGGTGTAGAACAGCGACAGCACATACGGCGGCGACTGGACAACGGCGTAGTCACGACCCATGGACGCCTGGAAGGTCTTGTTGGCCAAGCCCTCCTGGAACACCGCGGAGTTGACCTCGTTGATGGTGACCTCGAATCCGGCACTGGCGGCTGCGGTCTGGATCTGGACCGCGGTCTCCTTCAGGTCGGGCACGGCGTTGTTGACGGTCAGTGCGAACTTGACCGGTGTGCTGATTCCCGCGTCCCGCAACAGTTGCAGGGACCGTTGCGGGTCGGTGCTGTTGGGCTGCAATCCGGATGCGTTGTAGCCGGGCAGTGTGCCGTTGAGGATCGACGTCAGCGGGCCCAGGCGACCGTGATAGACGTTCTTCATGATCGACTCGTACGGCACCGCCGAGGCGAACGCCCGCCGCACCGCCGGATTGTCGAACGGCGCCTTGGTGGTGAGCAGCGGGATGTAGACGTAGGCGTTGGTGGGCACGGTGAACACCTGCGCGGCGTTGGCCTGCTGGAGCGCGACCTGATCGGCCGGCCGCAGCTGCGTCGCGATGGAGGCGCCGCCGCTCTTGACGAGGTTGCTGCGCTGGCCCGGGTCGGCGACGACGCGTTGCACGATGCGCTTGACCTTGGGTGCGCCGAGCGCGAATCCCGGATTGGCTTCATAGACCATCTGCTGGCCCGGGGTGTAGTCGGTGAGCTTGTAGGCACCGAACCCGAAGCCGGCGTTGGTCTTCGACCATTCGACGCCGTACGGGTCGGTGGCGGTGGCGTGGGACTTGAGGACCTTGGCGTCGTAGATGGTGTACGGCGTGTTCGCGAGGAGCGAGAGCAGCGTGAAACCGAAACCGGGGTCGGCGATCGAGATCTCGACGGTGGCGTCGTCGATCTTGCGGACCTGGGTGTCGGGGTCGGTGAGGACGGGTTTGCTGATGAACGGGATGATGCTGGTGTCGACCTTGAACTTGCGCTGCAAGGAGAAGATGACGTCGTCGGCGTCGAGGGCATTGCCCGCCACGCTCTTTGCCGCGGTGTTGAGATGGAAGGTGTAGACCTTCTTGTCGGCGCTGACGTCGTAACTCTTGGCCAGCTCCGGCTCGAATTCGAACAGCTGCTGATGGGCGGCCATCCCGTTGTCGCCGGCGACGTAAGGGTTGCGGATCAGCGTGGCACCGGTGTTCATGAAGAACTCCGCCGACTCATACCCGGTGGCACTGGTCTCGTAGCTGAAGCTCTGCGGCTGCGCGGCCGTCACCAGGACCAGGCCGCTCTCCTCCGAGGACCCGCCGCCGCACGCGGTGAGCACCATCGCCGAGGCGAGCATGGCGGTCAGGCCGAGTACGACCTTCTTGGGAATCTTCATCTCAGAACTACTTCGCTTTCTCTCAACAGGGATATGACGCAACGTGATTCGTGGACTCTTGTCGGTGTGGGAGATCAGCGGCGGCGAAGGGCGCCTGCCGCGGTGGTGAACGTCGAGGCGGCCCATACGGCGTAGGCGAGGGCCAGCGCCGGGAACAGGGCGGGCCACCAGCGGCCGACGGCGGCGTCGGGTGCGCCGGAGGAGAGCATGTTGCCCCATTCCGCCTCGGGGAGTGGGATCCCGACGCCGAGGAAGCCGAGCCCGGCGCAGAAGATGATCGCCATGCCGAAGATCGCCGAACTGTTCTCCAGCATCGGCCCCCACGAGTTGGGGATCACGTGTCGGAGCACCACGCGCAGTTCGGTTTCGCCGCTCATGCGGGCGGCGGTGACGTAACCGTCGGTGCGGGTGCGCATCACCTCGGTGCGCATGAGCCGCGCCTGGAACGGCATCACCACGATGCTCAGTGCGATCGTGATGACCACGGCGTTGCGGCCGAAGAACGACACGATCACCAGTCCCGCGATCATCACCGGCAGCGCCTGGATGAGATCGATGAGACGTCCCACCGTCGAGGCGAGGAATCCGCGGACGCCCGCCGAGGTCGCGTACATCCCCGAGAAGGTGCCGATGAGCACCGCCACGGCGGTCGCGAGGACGGTGACCGCGATGGCGATCAGGACATCGAGGCGGAAGGCGGTCAGGGTGCGGGAGAACACGTCGAAACCGTTGGAGTCGGTGCCGAACAGGTGCGCTCCCGACGGACCGACCGAGGGTGGGCCGACGACCATCGTCGCCGATTGCGGTGCGAGCAGCGGCCCGATCACGGCCAGCAGCACCAGGACGCCGAAGGGCAGAAATCCCCAGTAGCGACGCAGGATTCCCCTGGCGGCCGCGGTGGGACGTCGGCTTTCGCCGGCGACCGGGATGGCGATATCGGTGGTGGCGTGGGTGCCGGTCGCGGGTGTGACAGTGGGGTCGGCGGCGGTCATCAGATCTCCTGCTTTCGGGCGGAACGGCGGCGCGGGTCGAGGAGGCCGGTGGCGATGTCGGTGAGGAAGTAGGCGGCCAGACACAACCCCGCGGTGACGACGAGGAACGAGCGAAGGGCGTAGACGTCGGAGGCCTTCACCGCGTCGACGGCGTACTGGCCGAGCCCACCGAGGCCGAACAGCGATTCGAGCACCACCGCCCCGCCGAGCAGGAGCCCGAAGACCATGCCCAGCATGGCGACTGCGGTTGGCAGGGCGCGACGGTAGATGCCGAGTAGTACCGTCCGGCGTGGGGCGCCGGAGGCGATGCGGAAACGTGTTGCCGGGCTATCGATCTCCTTGTCCAGAGACAGGATCAGGGTCTTCACGAGGATCGCCGAGTGCGCCACGACCATCACGACGACCGGTAGGAAAAGATGCGCCACATAGGAACTCGCAGCCGGCATGTCGCCGGCGATGAGGGCGTCGAGGATCGGGAAGCCGGTGACCTGCGGCGGTGGCATCAACAACGGGTCGAGCCGTCCCGACGGCGCGGGCACCCAGTGCAACGTCGCGAAGAAGATGAACAGGAACGCGATGCCGATGACGTATTCGGGAACCGCTCCGGCTGCCCGGGCGTAGCTCCGCACGGCACCGGCGATGAGGTTCTTGGGCCGTGTGACAACGAAATACGAGAGTGCAAGGCTCACCAGCGCCCCGAAGAACAAGCCTGATCCGACGAGTTCGATGGTCGCCGGTACGCGGGTGGCCATGTCGTCGGCCACCGGACGGCCGGTGGCGATCGAACTCCCCAGATCGAAGGTGGCAAGTCCGTGCAGGTACGTCCCGAATTGCGAGATCCAGGAATCGTTGAGGCCGTAGCTGTCTCGAGCTGCCTCCAGTGCCGCCCCGGACAGCTGACCACCCGAGGCGGACACCAGCGGATCGCCCGGGATCATCTTGACGAGAAAGAACGCCACGACGACGAAGATGAGGAAGTTGACGATCGCCGTGCCCGCCGCACGTGCGATCCACAGGTTGGCGCGCAGGCGTGCGATGACTGCTCCGGAGACGTGGCGCGACGGCGCATTCTCCTGCGTCTCAGTGATGACTATGGTGGTTTCGGCGGTCACCGGCACCCTCCCGATTGATGTTGCCAAGGACGATGCGACGATCTTCGGGGCGCTTTGTTTCGGTTCCTGCGCGCTTTCGTGACTCGGCTATTGCGCCGCTGACACATCGGCGTCGGCGCACATCGGTGCAGTTCAGAGTGTTTCTGTGGGAAACCTGAGCGGAATTCCGCCGACTGTGACCCCGACTACTTGACAACGCAAGGACTCGGGTTCGGCCGTAAACTCCCTGCAAGGGGCCAGCACAACCGGACCGGAGTCCAGAGCTTTCGAGGGACTGTCATGACACGATCGACCGAATACCATCCACGCGCCCGCGGCGGGTCCGCCCGAGGTCGACAGGTGTCGTCCCGACGCGTACGCGACCTCATCCTCGCCTCTATCCGCGAAGGCACCCTCGACCTCGACACCCAACTCGTCGAGGAGGACCTCATCCGGATGTTCAACTCCAGTCGAGCAGCCGTGCGTGACGCCCTCAATGAGCTGAGCGATGCGGGATTCCTGGTGCGCAGGCCGCGGCTCGGGACGCGGGTTCATCGTCGTGACCTGGGCCTGGAGCTCACCGCGATCTCCGGAATCGGTGGGGAGTCGGTGGAGATCGTGATCCGCGAACAACGACTGGTCCCCAACCTCCCCCTGGTCTGCACCCGACTGAACATCCACGACGACCACGTTCGGCTGGTGGAGAACACATTTCACGCATTCGGTGAAACCATCGGTTTGCGCAGCGCCTATTTCTCGGCATCCTACGATGCCGACCCCACCGAACTCGCCGGCATACCGCTGACCATGGAACGCACCGCGGCCGAGTTCTTCGGCACCGACCCCGGCGACGCCTGGGTGTCGATCGGCGCCGAGCGCTGCGATGAGCGGACCGGACAGATACTCGGCGTCGCGGCCGGCAGCACCCTGCTGATGCGCGAGATCACCTACACCACCAGTGACGGCGCGCCGTTCCAGATCGTGTTCGATCGATTCCGCGCGGACTTCGTTCGGTTCGAAACCCGCCACGATCATCGGGGTGTGGCGTGATCGCCCGCGGCGCAATCGGGTCGGCGCCGACGTCGTTGACGCGGTGACCAGCGCCGTCATCGGTGTCGGCGGAGGTGTCCTCGGCGCGAAGTCGCGCAATGGGGGCGTAACGATCAGGTGACCGACGGTTAATCGTCGCCTCGCACTCTTCGTCTCGGAGTAGTTGTCCGTCACGAAGATTGGAGAGGTGTCACGTGATCGTCACCGTAGTCGCGGGGAATCCGAAACCGGCCTCGCGCACCCTGCACGCGGCCACCCGACTGGCCACCGAGCTCACCGGGCAGCAGCCGGACCACGTCATCGACGTGGTGGACCTGGGGCCGGGGCTGCTCGGGTGGGGAGATCCCGCTGTCGCCGAGGCGGTGAGCACCGTCGCCTCCAGCGGTCTGGTGGTGATCGCGTCCCCGACATTCAAAGCCACCTACACCGGGCTGTTGAAGCTGTTCCTCGATCAGTTTTCCACCGCCGACGGCCTGCGCGGGGTCACCGCCATCCCGCTGATGCTCGGCGCCGGTCCGGCGCACTTCATGGCACCGGAACTGCTGCTCAAACCCGTTCTCGTGGAACTGGGTGCCATCACCCCCGCGGCCGGGCTCTACGTGATGGACAAGTCCTACGACCAGCCCGACGCGTTTGCCACCTGGATCGAACGCTGGGGCCAGGTCGTGCTGCGCGGCGGCACCACCCTCGCCACGGAAGGACGATGACCATGATCCCCACCACCGACCTCGACGCCACCGAACTGCGAAAAGCGTTCTCGGCCTTCCCCACCGGTGTGGTCGCACTGGCCGGAACCGTCGACGGCGAACCCACCGTGCTCGTGGCATCCTCGTTCGCCGTCGGCGTCTCCCAGGACCCGCCGCTGGTCATGTTCGCCGTGCAGCACTCCTCGACCACCTGGCCCGTTCTGCGCGAGGCGCCGGCGCTGGGAGTGTCGGTGCTCGGCGAGCAGCAGGCCGACGCGATCCGGCAGTTGTCATCGAAGGACAAGGCGGCTCGCCTCGCCGGCGTGAGCACTCGCGTGTTGCCCACCGGCGCAATCCTTCTCGATGCAACACCGGTGCACTTCGAGTGCACCATCGAGAACATTCATCGCGCTGGGGACCACGACATCGTCGTGCTGCGGATCGTCAGCGTCGGCAGTGACCACAGCATCCGTCCGATCATCTGGCACATGTCGTCGTGCACGAGGATCGTTGCCTGAGTGCGCAACGACACTGGTTAGCTCAGCGGGTCTCGAGGCCCTCGCCCTAGCGGGCTCGGGCACCTCGACCATCGGGGGGAGAGATCGGCACCGCGATCGGGGACCATCATCCGATGGTCGAGGTGCGAGCCGCGTGCGGCGAGCCTCGAGACCGCCTGTGCCGATGCTGGTTTCGTTGGAGCGGTTACTCTACCGACAGACGCGCTCGTTGAGCCTGACCTTGTGCAGGATTTCCGCGTCCCACTGCACGTACTCGATCACGGCTCCGTCGGGGTGACGAACATAAGCGAACGTGCCCGTCGCGCTCCGCGACGGTCCGCCTACCACTTGCGAGCCCAAGCCTCGCAGGCGATCCATCGTCTCGGTCAGGTCATCAACAACCAGCGGACCGACCGTATCGCGGAAGCGATCCGTCACCTCAGGCGGACCGCCGATCAGCAGGAGATCTCCCACGGCGGCGAGCGACGCTCCCTCGAACTCAAAGCGAAGGTCGGCGGTCTGCCCGACGAGCGTCTCGTACAACGAAAGCGCCGAGTCCAGATCGTGAACGAAGCATCGTGCATAGGTTTTCAGAATCGACATACTCTGAGGTTAGGAACATGGCCACCCACCGGGAAGTACGCACTTGAAAGTAACCACACTTACAGACGTCGAAAGTAACCCCGACGTGCTCGCCGCCCAGACGATTGCCCGCGAGGTGTTCGCCGCCGTCTCCACCAAATGGGGCCTGCGAACCCTCGAATACCTCGACGGTCCGCCCAAACGCTTCGCCGATGTATGCCGATCGGTCGGTCCGGTCAGCCACAAGGTGATGACTCAGACTCTGCGCACGCTTGAGCACTCCGGCCTGGTCACGCGGCGGGATCATGGGTGTGCCAGTCCGCACGTCGACTACTCGCTCACCACCGCCGGCGCCGAGCTGCTCGTCCTTCTGCACACCATGTGCGCCTGGTCAAGGGCACATCTCGATGAATTGATCGAGGGCGGCGCGGCTCACGCATCACGTGACGTCTGACGTTGATGCCGAACGAAGCACGCTGGATTCGCCGGAGTTGACGTGGTTCCGATTCCCATCGTCTCACCGGGTCTCGAGGCCCTCGCCCTGGCGGGCTCGGGCACCTCGACCATCGGGGGAACCGCCATCATCCGACGGTCGAGGTGCGAGCCGCGTGCGGCGAGCCTCGAGACCGCCTGTGCCGATGCTGGTTTCGTCCATCCCGCGGTGGATACGATACCTCTCGTCTCACCGGGTCTCGAGGCCCTCGCCCTAGCGGGCTCGGGCACCTCGACCATCGAGGGAAAGAGCCGGCCCACGGCAAGGGGCAACGGCGGCCCCGTGATCGGGGGGCCATCATCCGATGGTCGAGGTGCGAGCCGCGTGCGGCGAGCCTCGAGACCGCCTGTGCCGAAGCTGGTTTCAGGCCACCGGCCGCGCGCACACCCGCGTGACGAGCGCTGCGGTGTCGCGCCGCAATACCTCTTCGAGATCATCGGCGCGTCCGGCGGAGAGCAGACGTGAGCGGGCGGTGGCGTCGGGGTCGGGGATCACGACGAGCACGTCGTCGGTGGCGGTGAGGCCATCGACGTAGTCGGTGATGGCGTCGACGATCGAGTCCTCGTCGACGGCGTACAGGGTTTCCAGCGGCACCATCGGATGCCGCTCGCGCCAGCACGTCGCCAAACCTTCATCGGGAGACACCGCGACCTCGACGTGCACCACCCGGACCTCCCGCCCGAAGGATCGCGCGCGTCGTAGAGCGTCGTCGACCGCGGTGCACTGCTGCGATACCGGCACCACGGCGATCCCCTGTCCGGCAAAGGAGCGGTGGGTGAGCGTCTTTCGTACGAGATCGGCGTGATGGTCGGCGGCGGCCGCGGCGACCCGACGCTTACGGTATGCACGCGAGACCGCCGACATCGACGCAACCAGCACGACGAGCACCACGATGACCCACAGCGACCCCTCGTCGGCCTTCATCACGGTCACCACCACGGTGGCCAGGCCGGTCGCTGTGGCGCCGATCGCGTTGAGCGCCAGACGCCATCGCCACCCGCGAGTGCGCGCTGTCCACCAGTGCCGCACCAAACCCAGTTGGGCGAGCGTGAATCCGATGAACACGCAGATCGCGAACAACGGCACGAGCAGATTGACGTTGCCCTCGGTCACCGCGATCAGGATGCCGGCGGCAACAGCGAGTACGAGCACGCCCTCGCGGTAGACACCATGGGTGGCGCGGGTGAGCCGATGCGGCAGGTAGTCGTCGGCCGCGACCACCTTCATCAGCTGCGGCAGTCCACCGAAACTGGTGTTGGCGGCCAACGCGAGCAGGATGACCGTCGCCGCCTGAATGACGTAATACAGTGCACCACGCCCGAAGACGCCCTCGGTGATCTGCGAGAGCACGGTCACCCCGCCGCGCGGTTCGATATGCAGGGCCTCCACCAACGCGGCCACCCCGAGCATCATGGCACCCAGCAGCACACCGAGTGCCACCTCGGCATGCTGGGCACGTCGAACCCGGTTCTGCCGGAACTGCGGGGTGGCGTTGGCGATGGCCTCGACACCGGTCAATGCGGCGCATCCGTTGGCGAATGCCTTGAGCACCAACGGGAGTCCCACGGTGGTGAGGGTGCCGGTGGTGTGCTCGACCGAGGAGTGGGTGGGGTGCCCGCCGGTGATCAGTCCGACGACGATGAGCGAGAGGATCGACACGATGAAGATCACCGTCGGCGCCATGAACACCATTGCGCTGCTGACGATGCCGCGGAGATTGACCGCGGTGATGAGCACCAGAACGCCCAGACCGATCCACACCGTGTACGGCCGTGCCGCGGGGATCGCCGACGTCAGGGCAGCGGTCCCGGCCGCCACCGACACCGCGACGTTGAGCACGTAGTCGATGACCAGTGATGCCGCCGCCACCAGCGCCGGACGCCGGCCGAGATAGCGCTTAGACGACGCGTACGCCCCTCCCCCGTCGGGGAAGACCGCGATCAGCTGCCGATACGACGCGATCAGGATGGCCAACAGCGCAACGATGGCCGCACTGACCGGCAGCGTCAGCCCTAGCGCGTGGCTACCCGCGGCGGCCAAGACAACGACGATCGCCTCCGGGCCGTAGGCCACCGACGCCATCGCATCCAGCGACAGTGCAGCGAGTCCGGTGGTCGCGGTCAGACGCCGTTTCTCGGCGGGGTCGGACGGTTCCGGGGTCTGCGGTGTCGGTCCGGAATCCGTCGGGACGGTACGGGTCGCGATGTTCAGCACTGTGCCGTTCTACGTCCGCCAAGCGGGCGATACCGCGTTCCATACGATCTTTTGACGCTGCGCCGGTGATCGTTCACGGCAGCATGACGCTCAGCCCACCCGATACCGCGTGAAGCCGTCCCTGGCGAGTGTGAATCCGTAGCCGTGCGGGTTCTCGCAGGCGAGACCGGCCGACCGCGAGTAGCAGACGATCGTCAGGTCGGGGCGGGGCTGCCAGGTGACGGCGGTGCCGTAGGGCAACGTCGCTCCGACCTGGCGATAGGCGCCCTGCAATAACGACGCGCACACTGGTTTGTCGAAGTCCGCCCAGCCGAACATCGTCGCATTCGTCTCGTCCTGTCGGTCGTACACACCGCAGGTGTCATCGAGGGGCACCGGCACGCTGAACTTGGTCTCACACAACAGACTTGTCGACGTGCCGAAGCAGATGACGTTTCCCGACGGAAGGGCGAAGCCGAATGTCGAACCCGGTCCGCCGTCGGCGAACTGGGATGCGGGCAGCATTCGGTAGCTGCCTCGATCGAACACCGGACCGGCTGCGGTGGTTGTCGTGGTGGCTGGTGTCTGTGGGCTCAATTCCAGCCAGAGCCTGCCGTCGGCAATGGCATCGAGATCCGGAGTGGCCGTGACAGTTCCGCCCGAGACGGTGAACGTGGCGTTCTTCCACGCCGGTTGCTCGACACCGCTGGATCGGGTGTCGACCGACGCAACGATTGGATCGGGTGTCGACCGACGCAACGATGCGATCGGGGGTGGCCGACGAGATCCGGATCTCGCG
>NZ_MVPX01000262.1:0-12031 GCF_002043085.1 Gordonia sp. i37
GGGGCGGGAGCCGGTACCTGCGGGCCGGTCCCGGTCACCGTTCTGGCCGGCGAGGATGGCGTAGCTCAGTCCCTTTTGGCAGGCGTCGAAGGTGGTGGCCTTCGGATGAGTGTCGAGATGAGCCCATGTGTCCGGAGACGGTCCGCCGGTGGGCACCACGCCGCCGGCCAGCCAGCTCGGTGTGGGCGCACACGACGTGCTCGACGACGCGGTGGCGGTTGCCGTCGCGGTGCGAGTGATTGTCGATGGCGCAGCCTGTTGCGAGTTGTGGCAGCCTGCCGCAAGCACGAGCACACCGAGCATCACCGCCGATACACAGAGTCGCCGGATCACGAGGCCTCCCCCTTCGTCGACGCTTGTGATCACAGTCTTGTGGTCACAGTATCGTGATCGCGTGCGGGTGTATTCTCGATTTGCCTTCTCGCGCGTCACTCGTCGATCTGTCCCGACGACGGCTGGTGTTGGAACCAGCTCTGACACAACAGGTCTCGAGGCTCGGCGCTGGCGCGCCTCACACCTCGAACAGCGGGAGGAAGGGGCCGACGCGCTGACAAATGTCGGACGATCGAATGACGCCGGGAGTACGGAACCAGCAGCGGCACAATTGGTCTCGATGCTCACAGCTGGCGCGCCTCACACCTCGACCACCGATTATGGGGCCGGCGGAAAGGGCGGGCGTCAGTGACCGGGGGTCGGGGGGCGACGCAGGATGAGGGATTCGACGGCCTCGTGAGGGACGCGGTCATGCCACCGGGCGGCGTTGGTGTCGTAGAGTCGCTCACCTTCCTTGCGGGCCATCTCGGCGTCGAGGAGGTATTCGCGGCAGCGGGCTACGAATTCGGCGTCGTCGTCGTACGGGGTGAGACCGAAAACCGGACCCAGGGAGCCGATGGCGGCCGAGGTCCCGACGACGGGCAGACCGATGCTCGCGGAATCGAGGATCTTCACCCGCACTCCACCGCCGGTGCGCACGGGTGCGATGAGGGCACGACAGGTACTCAGGAAGGCGGTGATGTCGTCGACGAAGCCGAGGTCGCGGACGCCGTCGGGCAGCGTCGGTTGTTTGGCGCCGGCTTTCGGGGCACCGATGACGCAGAGTTCGGCACCGTCGATGCCCTTCGAGATCTCCGGCCACAGACGCAGGGCCTCGAGGAAGGCTTCCTGGTTGGGTGGCCAGCCTCGGGTACCCATGAATGCCAGTCGCGGCGGCGCAATGTCACGATGGGCGGGAACCCCGGGCGGCAGGGTGAGATCGATCCATCGCGCGTTCGGAACACCGTTGTCGCGGTAGTACTGCGCTTCCTCGAGATCATAGCCACCGAGCGCGTCGGCCTGGCGGGCGACCCTCAACTCGTCGGCGGTGATCCGCGGCGCCTCGAGCCGACCGATGGTGCCGCGGGTCAGCTTCCACACCGACGACTCCGGATTGACGGTGCTGATGACAAACGGTGCCGAGACACTGTGGCGCGAACGCAGAAACGCCTCCGCCATGTACGAGTGCTCGGCGAAATAGACGTCACTGCAGGTGGCGTCGAGAGCATCGACCAACTCGTCGACGTCGTAGCGGACGTGGCACAGACTGCGTCGCGTCGTCACGCTCTGCCACGCCAACGACGGGCCCTTCACCGCCGGTTTGGGCACCCGGACGATACTGCTGTCTGCGTTCGGCCCAACCCCGTTGCTCGACAGACACACCGCACGCACATCGAAGTTCTCCCGGGCGATGTCCATCATGACGCGCGACAGCGCGATGTCGCCGCCGTGCTCGTGCTCGGGGTCCTTCGACAACAGAAAGGTCACCGACGTCATCTCATTCACCCTCTCTGACAGTCTGTTCCGGAGCCATCGCAGCCTGCTCGGCTTCCACCGCGGGAATCGGACGGCGCACCGCAGCGAGGTAGATGGCCAGCAGCAGCGCATCGGTCACCACCGACGCAATACATGCACCGATCGATCCCCAGTGCGCCAACGCGAACACCAGCAGCAGCTTGATCGGGGCGAGCACGCCGGCGGCAACGCTGCGGACGATGTCGCGTCGTTGCACGTACAACACCGTCATCAGCACGAAGTTGACCACCCGCATCGCGACGAATACCCCGATGATCACCAGCGACCACGCCAGTTGTGTCGAGAACGGTGTGGCCAACATGACCAGGCCTGCGGCGATCACCGATCCGGATGTCGCCACCGCCACTGCGGCAATGTGTTTCGTGGGTGGACCGGCGCTCAGCGCACCTCCGGCCGCGCGTAGCGGCTCGTGATAGGTGTTGCCCAACGCCATGCCGAGTTGGGCTGCGGCCCAACCGACGGTGCTGGCGATCGCGTAGTACCCGGCGATGTCGGAATCGGTGAGGGCACCGAGCAGCAGGATGTCGCCTTGCATGTATGCCGCGTTGGCCAGGTGCTCGGCGAACAGCACCGCGATCAGCCGGGGATGGCCGGGAATGCCGGGGCGGTTGCCCGGCACCAGCATCAGCCCACGCGCGGCGACCACCACGTACGGCAGGGCGTAGAGCACGCTGGCCGCGGTCAGGTTCGGATGCGGTGCCACCAGAAGGTATCCGGCGCCGAGGACGATGCTGGAGAACTGGCGGATGGTGTCCATCCGCATCACCCGATCGGGGTGTCCGTCGCGCAGCGGGGCGCTCTTGACCGCGTTGAACACGATCTCGCCGCCACCGACGACCAGCGCGAACCACGCGAGATAGGAGAACGGCGAGCATGCCGCGCCGGCAATCATCAATCCGATGCCGAGCAGTGCCCGGGAGGCGCGTTCGGTGAGGAAACGTTCCTTGGACTCGCGGATCGCGCGGACGTTGAACGGATTGTCCAGTGGCGCAGCGATGATCGCGCCCAAAGCGAAACCCATCGCGTACTGGCCGTACGATCCGACACCGAGGTGGGCGACGACCACAATGGTCCACAGCAGCCCGGAGGCACGGCCACCGTAGGCCCACCCGGCGGCGACCACCGCCTTGATCACGTTGCGGCGACCATCAACGGGAGTCGGGGCGTCGGTCACCGTCACCGCGACCCCGCAGGCTTCTCGGAGATCGAAGAGCTCTCTGACGCCGACGTCTCCCCCAACACCGACGACCACACCGAGACATAGCCCCCGATCACGGTGTCGGGTTCACGCAGCTTGCGCATACCTTCCACGCTCGCGGCCATCACCGCCAAACGCTCGGTGTCGTCGATGATCTCGACGATCTTGCCGGCGAGCGCTGCGGGTGTCTGCTCAGCCGTGACGCCCTCGTCGATCGCCACGGCCCCACCCTCGGCCCCCAACTCTCGCAGCGCACCGTGACCGGTGGTGACGATCGGCGTCAGGTGACTGATGGCGTCGGCGACGACACCCGACGACGGATACGCGGTGCCGTACGGGCTGCGATCGCCGTACGGCACCACCAGCGCCCGGATGGACGCGAAGTAGCCGGCCATCTCCTCCTCGGCCAGCCCGCCGAGGATCTCGATGCCGTCACGGCGTGGCAGGTTTTCGGTCCCGCGGCCGGCGATCCGGATCGCGATGTCGTCGGGCAATTGGTCGCGCAGTCGTTCGACGTGCTCGAATCCCTTGCCCCGGTACACGAGTCCGAAAAGCCCGACGGCGCGCGGACGGCCGGGTGCGGCTGGCATCTCCGGCATGGCGCGCACCGTCAGGGGTGCGACGTGCACCGTGGCGTCCGGATACCGCTCCCGCAGCGATTGTGCACCGATCACGCTGGTGCCGAACAGAATCCGATCACCGAACACACCTCGCTCGACACGACGTGACACCGCCCGCATCGGGAAGTGCAGACCATGGTTGAGCAGTCGCCGGCGCTGAAGGAATCGGGTGCGCGCAGGCCACCACACCAGTCCGGGCGGGTCGTGCACCGTCGCGGAGATCGCCAGCTTGGCCGACGCTACGAAACCAGCTGTGGGCCAGAAGGATTCTACCGACCCGCCGGAGAACTCGGCATGCAGCACGGTCGGCCGCTCGGACGCCGCGATCAACTCGGTCAGGTGTCGACGCCGACGACGTAGGTCGGCCACGGTGTCGGACCCCGGGCTCCCGTGTCGGACCTCGATCACCTCGGCAACGTGGCCACGTAACGTCTCGGCAAATCGCACCGAATAGGAGCCCACCCCACCGCATTCGGCGCGCGGGCCCACGTGGATCACCCGTAGATCCGCCAACTCTGCCATCACAGTCGGCGTCAGTAGAACAGCGGCCGGTACTTGGGCCGGTATCGGAGCGCGGTCTCGGGACGTTTGGAGATGACGCGGGCGGGCACCCCACCGACGATGTCGAGATCGGCGACATCCTTGCCGACCATGGCGCACGCCGCGACCACCGCACCGCGACCGATGCTCACACCGCTGACAATGGTTGCACGACTGGCGATCCACACGTAGTCACCGATGTAGACCGGCTCGATGACGGGCACGAACTCCGGGCTGGCCGGGTCGTGTTTGCCGGCGATGATCTGGGTGTCGCTGGCGATCACCACGTTGTCGCCGATGCAGATCCCCGACCGGGCGTCGAAGAGCACCCGGAATCCGATGGAGCAGGCCTCGCCGATCCGGATCTGATCGATGTCGAAGACCTGGCAGCCACGCAGGATCGAGGTGTCCTTGCCGATCTTGGCGCCGAACAGCCGCAGGAAGGCCTGCCGGATGGTGTGCGACGGGATGAAGGTGATGAGGTTGTTGTACAGCAGGATTCCGACGCGATTGCGCGCCTTGGCGATCGTGGAGATGTCGTTGAACGAGTATCTCGGCGTGAAATCGTCCCGTTCGGGGACGGTGACGCTCGCCGGGGCTGCCACGGTCTCGTTGTCGCTCACACCATCTCCTTTGCCGATGCTGCCGGTCCGAGGTCGGTCGGGCGGAGTTCTGTCGCTCCGGGCTCTGCAGGTTTGGGGCCGGGAGTGCTCTCGTCGATCACCCGTCGGATCTCACTGATGAACGCGCTCTCGTCGAACTTGTGCACGTGATGGCGGATGACGTCGGTATCCCAGTCCATCGCCACCACCCGGTCCACCGCGTCACGGATCTGCTCGGGTTCGGGCTCGTCGAAGAAGTCACCGTTGATGCCCTCGACGACAGTGTCGAGGAATCCACCCCATCGCAACACCACACACGGCTTGCCGTACATCCCGCCCTCGAGCGGGGTCAGCCCGTAATCCTCGTAACTCGCCGCGACGACCGCAGTGCAGTGCTGATACAGCCACGCCATCTCGGCGTCGGTGAGGTCTTGCAGCATGGTGACATTGTCGGGGCAGATCGCTTGCAGCGCATCTTTTTCCGGACCGCGGCCGACGACCACGAGGCGGCGCTCGCTGCCCCGGAAGGCCTCGATGACCTTGTCGACGTTCTTGTAGGACAGCAGCCGGGAGATGCACAGGAAAAAGGGGGCATCGGTCAGCGACGCGTCGGGCGATACCGCACCCTCGACCGGGGCGGGCGCGGTCACCGGCGCGGAGACCACGGTCGAGCACAGTCCGTAGGTGGTGCGGATGCGGTCACGGACCGCATTGGAGATCGCCAGGTACCGATCGCAGCTGTAGGCGGCGCGACGGTCCCACCGTTTGAGTCCCGGCCCCATCGCCGACATGGCGAACCGTTTGAGTGTGCTCGGCGACTCCCCGAGGTACACGTCGGTCTGATAAAGCCACCGCGCAGGCGAATAGCAGTAGACGATCTTGGTTCCGGTCGTGGAGAAGCCGTGCGCCCACCCGCTGGTGCTGGTGAGCACGATGTCGGCGTCGATGACCATTCGTGATGCGGCAAACGGCAAGAGCGGCAACGCAGCCCGATGATTCTTGCGCAGGAATCCGATTCGGTTCACCGGCGAGGTCACGACGGTCTTGTCGGCGAACTCCGGATAGGTCTGATCGGGTTCGAAGAGCAGCGTGTGGATCACCGCGTCCGGGAAGGCCCGGCTCAGCGACAGCACCACCTTCTCCGCTCCCCCGCGCTGGGTCAGATAGTCGTGCGCTATGGCGATCCTTGGACGAGGAGCGTCATCAGTAACCACGGGTCCATCCATTCTCTGTGAGTACGCAGCAACACCGATCGCCGTGGCAGGCCAAGGCAGATGCACACGACCGCCACCTACGGGCGCATGCACAATTCGAACCACGGAATCGGTCAGTGCGTGCTGGGAATGCCACCGCATCCCTGGGACAGGGGAAACGCTAACACCGCTGCGGGTGATCGGCATCTCGAATGCATTGTGACCGGCATCTCTCGCGCATTCTGTAACGCCACTTACACGCGGTACGAAAACCATTCTTTGTTTCACATTCGGATTCCGAAGAATCCGGCGATCACCCCGCGAGAACGGACGCGGCGTATTTCGGCGTCCAATCGTTGGTGAACAGCGCCCCGAAGTTCTGCTCGCGGTCGGTGGTGGAAGTCCCCGAGTCGCGGATCGTGTAGATCAGCGTCGGACCGGCAAACCCGCAGTTGGCGGCATACCAGAGCATGTCGGTGATCTGTTTGGCCTGCTCGACCTGGCTCACCCCGTCGGGCGAATCGGCGGCGGTGGGTGCACCGATCTCGGTGAACCAGATCTTCTTGGCGCCGTCACCCCGTGCGATCATCAGGTTGCGCAGGCCGACGGTGTCGCTGATGACATTCTCCGGGTTGGTCGTGATTCCGCCGGGAAAGACGTACGGATGCATTGCGGCCGCGTCGAAGTAGCCTTGCACGCCGTTGTTGTACATCGCGGTGTAGTACGAGAGCGGAGAATACGGACCAACCGAACGCGCCAGACCGGCACTGATGACCGTCGCGCCGGGTTGGGCCGCCTTGACCGCCGTGTAGGCGGACTTGAGCAGCGAGGTGTAGCGGGCGGCGTCGACGCTGCCACCGAAGAACAGCGGCAGGTTCACCTCGTTCCAGATCTGATAGTTCGACACGTTGGCCTTGTACCGTGCGATCAGTGCACGCAGGAAGGTCGAGAGGTCACCGTTGTCGGTGGGCGGAGCGGTGAAGAAACTGCCCGCCGGCCGCGACCAGGCCGGCGACGACACCACCGTGGCCAGCACTTTCAGTCCGTGCGCGCGGGCCGAGTTGATCAGTCGGTCGGGCGTCGACCAGTTGTAGGTGCCCCGGGTCGGCTCGATGGTGTTCCAATCGATGACCACTCGCAGCCAGCTCGCCTTGGTCTTGGTGACGCCGTCGAGTTCGCGGTTCAGATCGGCCTGCGACAACCACAACATGTCGCTACCGCCGGCGAACCCGTAACCGTCCGCCGGGATGGACACCTCGGCGCTCGCGCGGCCCGGCTCGGCGCCGACCATTCCCACACCGAGGACGGCGATGACGACGAGAACGATTGAGAAAAACCGCAAACGGTGCACCACACGCGGCATGACATGTTTCATGCACGCATCGTAACCAGAGCTTCTGACACATTCTTCATGGGAGATGAAATACATGTGAATTGCGTGACAATCGCCCCAATGCTGTCCAATTCCGGTAACTCGGCGCGCCAATACTCGCGCCGCATGCGAACATCTCTTTGTCGGACCCGAGGCACGGGCTCGCCGACGATGCTGCGTCCACGGCATCCACTCACTTCAGAAAACGGGGTTGGCATGAAAACCGCGCTCATCACCGGAATCACCGGTCAGGACGGCCTCTATCTGTCCGAATTGCTGCATTCCAAGGGTTACCGAGTCGTGGGACTGGTTCGGGGACAGAACAATCCGAAGGCCGACGCCCTCGCCGCGTCCCATCCCTTCGTGGAGATCGTCTCCGGGAATCTGCTCGACCTGTCGAGCCTGATGCGGGCGATGGCCTTCGCCGATCCCGACGAGGTCTACAACCTCGGTGCGGTCTCCTTTGTCGCGTACTCGTGGCAGAACGCCCGCCTGACCAGCGACGTAACCGGTACGGGCGTACTCAACGTGCTCGAGGCCGTGCGCCTGCACCAGGACACCACCGGCAAGCAGATCCGCTTCTACCAGGCCTCCAGCTCGGAAATGTTCGGCAAAGTGCAGGAAGTTCCGCAACGCGAATCGACGCTGCTGTGGCCGCGCTCGCCGTACGGGGTGGCCAAGGTCTTCGGTCACTACATGACCATCAACTACCGCGAGTCCTACGGCATGCATGCCAGTTCGGGTGTTCTGTTCAATCACGAGTCCCCACGTCGCGGGCCGGAATTCGTGACCCGCAAGGTCAGCCGTGCGGTCGCACGCATCCATCTCGGACTCCAGGAGTCGCTGGCGCTGGGCAACCTCGACGCCAAACGCGATTGGGGTTTCGCCGGCGACTACGTGCGTGCGATGTGGCTGATGCTTCAGCAACCCGCGGCCGACGACTATGTGATCTCCACCGGCGAGACCCACTCCATCCGCGAACTCCTCGACGTGGCCTTCGACGAGGTGGGCATCAGCGACTGGGAGCGCTATGTGCACATCGATCCGCGCTTCTTCCGTCCGGCCGAGGTGGACCTGCTGATCGGTGACTCCAGCAAGGCGCATGCGCAACTCGGCTGGAAGCCGGAGGTCAACTTCGACGCTCTCGTCCGGATGATGGTGCGTTCGGACGTCGCGGCCGAATCCGGTTCCGTGACACGCGAAGTGGCGTGATGCCCCACCGCGCGCTGATCACCGGCGCGAGTGGCCAGGACGGTCGGCTACTCATCGCGGCACTCACCGAAAGCGGATGGTCGACCACCGGAGTGGCCGGGCCGGGCCGTACTCGGGAGCTCGACATCGCCCCGCCCGGGGACGCCGAGTGCGTGGCGGTCGATCTCGGCGACGTCGATGCGTGCGCGTCGGTGGTCGAGATGGTACGGCCCGACGTCATCTTCCATCTCGCCGCGGTGTCGTCGGTCGGTCAGAGCTGGCAGGACCCGGTGCACACCGGTCAGGTGAACGCCCAGGCGACGGCCGCATTGCTGACCGCAGCCCGGGATCTGGTGCGTGACGGCCATCCGGTGCACGTGGTCAACGCCTCCAGCGGAGAGATCTTTGCCGGCACACACAGTGCGCCGCAGAACGAGTCGACCCCGATCTGCCCGACGTCGCCGTACGGGGTGTCCAAGGCCTATGGCCATCTGCTTGCCGCGGCGTTCCGCGCGCAGGGGGTGGGCGTGTCGAACGCGATTCTCTATCCGCACGAGTCGCCGCTGCGGGCTCCGCACTTCGTCACCCGCAAGATCACCCGGGCGGTCGCCGAGATCGCTGCCGGAACGAGATCCGAACTCGCGCTGGGCAATCTCGCCGCCCGACGGGACTGGGGTTGGGCGCCGGACTATGTCGAGGCGATGATCTCGATGGCCACCGAGCGGGCCGACGACGACTTCGTGGTCGCCACCGGCGTCTCCCACAGCGTCGCCGACTTCGCCGGGGCGGCGTTCGCGGCCGCGGGCATCGCCGACTGGCATCGTCACGTCCGCACCGACAAGTCGTTGTTCCGGCCCGCCGACAGCATCGACCTGGTGGGCGACAGCACTCGGCTGCGGACCACGCTGGGCTGGCGCCCCACCAAGACCTTCAGTGAGGTGGTGGCGGCGATGGTCGAGCATGACATGACGTCGGTCGAGCATGCCGACGCCGCGGCTCAGCCCGCCGGGTCGGGCCGGACCGTGGCGTAGGCACGGAACATCCGCTCCCCCAACACCTGGGCTCCGGCCGCGTTGTAGTGGATGGCCTCACCGGGGTTGTGCATCCCCTCGGGGCCCTCGACGAAGACACACATCGCATGGCGCGACGGTGTATCCCGGTGTACGGCATCGATTCCGGGGTAACGGTCGTGGCCGGTGGTGATCTCCTCGGGCACCATCTGCCCGAGGACGAACGGCACGGTGCCGAAGCGGTCACGCAGCCGCCGGATGAGTGTGTCGAGCCGGTCCCGATAGGTCTCCGGTGCCGTCAGCGGTACGTCGCTCTCCCCCTGATGCCACAGCACCGCAACGAGTTCGGACTCGGGACCGGCGGCCCGGAGCGCGCCGGCGATCTGGGCGACGGCCCGGTCGAACAGATTGACGCGCACCGATCTCTGGTCGGGGTCCCAGCTGAATCCGTTCTTCGGGTGGAAACTGGTGTCGCCGCGGGCCGCGGGAACGAGCAACACGGAGCCGTCGATGTCCTCGGCGAGCAGCCGACCGAAGGTGGTCCCGAATCCGACACCCGCACCGGGGGTTCCGTGCAGCAATGGATCCTCGGCGAGCAGGATCCGTCCGCGGCGGCGTCCGCACCCGGGCCATTGATGCACCCGCGGATCGGTGACTGGTGCGGCCGAGGGATCGGTGAGCCGGCCCGCGCCATGGGCGTTGGACTGGCCGAGGACGGCAACGACCTGATAGGGCGGTGTCGGGGTGACCGGTGTGCCCGAGGCCAGTGCCCGTTTGACGGTGTCCTTCGCGCGGGTACGCCACTGTGCGGCCTTCGCGGCGTCGCCGTGAAGCCGCAGGTCGGCGGCCGTCGGGGTCTGATCGGTCTGATCGGTCATGGGGTCATCCTCCTGCGCAGGTGTCGGGAGCGGTTGCGCCCGTGAATCTCTGGCCGATCCATCCGAGGACCGCATCGCCGTTGAGGTCGCCGTGTCCCTTGTCCGGCTGGAAGTCGGCGTCGACGACGGTGCCGGCCGCACACAGTTCACCGATGTAGGCGCGAGTCCAGTCCGGATCGATGAAGGTGTCCTTGCCGCCGTAGGCGATGAGCAGCGGCACCGGTGTGTGGGTGACGGGCGCGCGGGATCGCATCAGTCGGGCCGTCAGCCGGTTCTGTGCGTCGATGGTGCGTGGCCCGATGTCGGTGGGGCGCAGTTGTGTGGCGACGGCCTCGCGTCGGGCACCGGCCGACGGTGCGCACTGCGACAACGCATCCCAGCCCGCCACGGCGGCGCCGGCGCGGTAATCGTCGAGGGCAACGGTGTGATCGCCACGTGCCCACGATTCGATCACCCATTGCAGCATCAGTCGCTGATCGGGGGTGGCGATGCCGGCGCGTGCCTTCGCGGCCACACCGACGACGTCGGCGGCCGGGGCGAGTGCGGCGGCACCGAGCATCTCGAGTCCCGCACCGTAGGTGGGGAATTCGGTGGCGGCGGCGACCACCGCCCCGCCGCCCTGGGAGCCGCCGTAGGCGACGAACCGCGGTGAGGTGTCGGCGAGCACCGCACGCGCGGCACGCACACTGTCGATGACGTTGAATCCGGCGGTGGGGGCGTCGAGATACGGGTGTATCCCAGGTGCGCCGAGTCCCTGATAGTCGGGCAGCGTCACCACATATCCCTGTCGGGCGAGGTTGCCGGCGAGCGCCCCGAGACCGTACATGCCCTTGGCGACCGACGGCGCACACGGCGTGTTGATCCCGGTGGTGCCGTGGGCGAAGGCGATCACCGGCCGGCCACCGCGCGGTGGGTCACCGGTACCGGCCACGACGACGGCGCTGACCACCGTGGGTGTGTTCGTGGTGGCGTCGGTGGACCGATAGGTCACGCGAAAGGCTTTGACCCCGGCGAGTTTCGTCGAGATCGGCAGCCCGTTGAACGTCTCCGTCGTCACCACCGATCCCGGGCCCTGGCCGGGCCGGAATCCCACCGACTCCTTGCCGACGACGAGGATCGAGGCGAGTCGCACCGAGATCACCACCACCAGCACGAGGAGCACGATCACCGCGACTGCGAGCAGACCGAACAGCACCCGGTGTCGACGGACGACTCCCGTGCGGCGACCACGGATGACTCCCGTCATCGCACCTTGAACCGGCGCGCATAAGTCATGGCCGGCTTCTCCACGAAATGGAAGGTCACACTGGCCAGCGCGAAGCTCACCGCGCTGCACAGCACGATGTTGACCGCCAACCCAGCCCAGGAATCCCCCTGCAGCACACCGAGCCTGATCAGCACGATGATCACCGGGAAATGCCACAGATAGATACTCAGCGAGATCCGCCCCAGATATTCCAGGGGCCGCCAGTCCAGGGCGCGGGCGAAGACGCTGTCGCCGCCGGCCGCCATCGGCAACACGATGATCAGGATGAGCAGACCGGAGGCGAGGGCGGTGAAGGTGGACTGGAAGTTGGAG
>NZ_MVPX01000263.1:0-6386 GCF_002043085.1 Gordonia sp. i37
GCCGTCGGCACCGAACAGGGCGACGAGCCCGCCTGCGCGAGTCCATCCGGTGACCGTCAGCGACGCGGAGTCCCTGGCCCCGGACTCGGTGACGCCGTGCGTGTCCGCCGCCGGTTTCTCCGCGTGCCGAACGATCATCACCAGCGGTGCGCCGGGCGAGGTCGATGGCGTCGATCTCGCCGTCGCGGCGGCGGTCACCTCGCTGCCCGACGTGTCGGGTGTCGTGGCGCAGCCCGCGATCGCCGCGGCGCCTGCGCCGAGGCCGACCGCAGCGAGTAGCCCACGTCGCGAAACCGGCATACCCGGCGACTGGGATCGGTTGTCGCGCAACATTGTTGCGAGACTACGCCGACCGGTCGAGGATTCCGTTCAGCCGGCCGTTCGGATACCCACCGTCGCGGGCCGACCGGGGTCGGCAGATCCGAACCGACCGTCTCCGATCGGTGCGAATCCCCCCGGCGGAAGCGCGTCGGCGAGTGCGCCCGACGCGTCGGCGTCGCGCGCAGTGATCGCGAACCCCGGATCGGCGCCGCCGCTTGCCGCAGCATCGATCGCCGTGGCGTTCGCGCCCGCCAACGCCCACAACCGTTGAGTGATGCGCGTGGGCAGTGTCGAGGAGTTGGGTTCGGCCGCAATGAGTTCGGCGTCCATCACGGCCGGAGTACGGGTACGCACATTGGTCTCGAACGGCACGAGTCGGCGCTCCCACACCTGCACCGAGGAGGCCGCGAGCGCGTCCGGGCTGCCCGAATTGTCGAGCCAGACGTCGGCGACCGCCCGGCGCTGGTCGTCGTCGGCTTGGGCGGCGATGCGTGCACGAGCGTCGGATTCCGGCATTCCGCGCAGCTCGACGAGCCGACGCACTCGTTCCTCGGCGTCGGCGTGCACGATGATCACCAGATGGAAGAACGGGGCCATGTTGCCCTCGACCAGCAATGGGATGTCCTGGATCACGATCGCGTCGTCGGGCGCGGCCTCCAGCAGCTCCTGGGTGCGCGCCCCGACGAGCGGGTGGGTGATCGAATTCAGGGTGGAGCGACTCTCGTCGTCGACGAACGCCTTCGCCGCGAGCGCGGGGCGGTCCAGCGACCCGTCACCGGCCAGGATGTCCTCGCCGAACGCCTCGACGAGCTGCGCGAGGCCCGGAGTGCCCGGTTCGACGACTTCCCGGGCGATCTTGTCGGCGTCGATGTGAAAACCGCCGCGCTCGATGAACGTCTTGGCCACTGTCGATTTCCCGGCCCCGATGCCGCCGGTCAGCCCCACTCGGATCACGGTCCCAGTGTGGCAAACGCGCCCACGGGGCCGTGATCCGGACCACCTCACCGTCAGCCGGTAACGCCGGTCAGCTCGATCGTCTGTGCCGGAAGGGTCGCCTTGTTCGCCACCTTCGCTGTGGACAGGTCAACGGCATACAGGGTTTTCGTCGCGGGGTCGCTGACGTAGGCCCGGTCACCCTGGATGAACAGATTCGGCATCGGCGACTGCCACTCGTCGGGTTCGGACCAGGCCGCGATGACCGGGATGCTCGCCGTCTCGGTGGCCGACACGGGCTCGTAGACGTGCAGTGCGCCGTCCGTACCGAGGATCACCGCCTGCCCGTTGGGGCCGCGCTCGATCGACCGGAAGCTATAGCTGGCCGGGAAGTCCACGAGCCGCAGGGTTCCGGTCCGAGTATCGGTGAGGGTGAAACGATTCGGGCGTTCGAGCTCGGCGTCCTTGTCGGTCTTGTAGTCGCCGAGCACGATCGGGGACTCGGCCGCGCCGGCCTGGTTGCCGATGCGGCCGTACGGATCAGGACTCGACACCTTCTGGATCTCGTTGCCGCGCACGATGAGTATGCCGTCCTGGCAGCCGAAGGTGAGTACTCCCCCGGCGGCCTCGGCCTCACCGTGAATGCCCGGGCATTGATCGTTGCGGGCGATCTCGTTGCGGGACTTGTCCAGGATCGCGATGCCCGAGCGGGTGTCCTCGTTGCCGACGGTGACCACCAGGGTGCCGTCGCCGCGCGACACCGCGACCCCGTGATGCGGCTCGGGTGTGCGGTAGGTCGTCGACGCGGCATTCCCTTGTGCCAGTTCGACGGGTTCGACGATGTTCACCTCGCCGGTACCGTCGGAAAAAAGGGTGAGGCGGTCCTCGAAGGACACGACGTGACCGGGTTCGGCACCGCCGAATCGCATGTCGGTGAGTACCGGCGATGTCGTGTAGTGATGGCCGTGGTCGCCGTGCTTGCGGGTCCAGGTTCCCATGTCGAGAACGCGGAACCCGTCGGACTCGCTGATGAAGACATTGCGGCCATTGTCGGCGCTGTTGAGTCGGGTGAACCCCTCGACGGGGAAATCCCCGACCTGCTTCAAGGTCTCGGCGTCGTAGACCAGCACACCGCCGTCGTAGCTCAGTGCGAGTCTCGGTGTGGCACTGCCTTGTTCGACCGGCGATCCCGACGCCGCACTGCTCGTCGCCGAGGTGTCACCGCCGCCATCAGAAGCACACGCGACGAGCGTTGCGGTCACCGCCGTGAGCGCGGCCACGGAAAATGTCAGTTTTGTCCGTTGTATGAGCACGCCGCACAGCTAAGCCGTTGATGACAATTATTGTCAAAATGCCATACACGAATACGTTGGCGAGCGCGTCGGCGCATTCCACGAACGTAGAGACATATTTAATATATTGTTCCAACAGATTCGAGGCCACCGGCCATCGTCCGGGAGAGGAGGCTGCGATGCTGTGTTGCCTGGTGATGGTGATCGTGCTGGGAGCCGGCTCACGCTTCATGCCGTGGCGCGCCGTCCGAGACGACGGCGGCTTCGCGCCGACTGCGGTGCGCAGCACCCCAGACGACACCGATCTCGCGGCCCTTGTCGACGCCCTCTGCGAGCGGCCGCCCAGGGCCGGCCCCGCACTGCTTGGTCGCCCCGCGCTGCACAGTCGCCCCACACTCCACACTGCGGTCCCGTCGGTGATGCAAGCGATCGCGACGGGCGTGGCCGCTTCGCTGCCCGTGACCGTGGCGCTCATGGCCAGTGGATTCGCCCGCACCAGCGCACCCGGCTGGGTGTGGCTGATCCACTGCTCGGGTGTGGCAATGCTCACCGTCGCCGTCATGGGTGCAGCGGCGTTCGTCGGTCTCCGGTGGCCGCAGCGCATCCGTGGGGTCGGGGCGCTCGGTGTCATGGCGATCGGGATCGCGGGCGCATTGTTGACCGTCGTCGAAATCGACACCCGTCTGGTCGACCTGTATCAACTCCGCTCGACAACCGTGCACCTCGTCATCACTTCAATCCTGTTGGGAGTCCTCATGTCCGGGTTCATCGCAGTACTCGCCGCAGCGTCGGTCATGCGCGCACGCACGCCGGTCGGGTCGGCGTGAGCACGAGCATCGCGCCGGTCGCGGTCACCGAGTCGTCCGCCGACGATCTCGCGTCGCTGCGGTACCTGCTCGATCTCGCGCTCCAGCCGATAGACGATTTCACCGGCTTCACCCGGCTCGAGCAGATCGGCGGCAGCGCGCTGCGCTACCAACTCAGTTATGCCGGGTACGCGTTGTCGATGGCGCAGTACACGCGCACACCGGCATTCGGCGGCTATCTCGCGGAGGCGCAGGCCAATCTCATTCGTAAGATGTGCGACAAACGCGTATGGGGGTACTGGGCCACCGAGCAACTGGCGGGATACCTTCGATGGAATCCCGATCCCATGACCTTCGGCAACGTGATGTACACGGGCTTCTTCGCCGCGATGCTCGCGCTCTACGAAAGCCTCAACGGCACCGGAGAATTCGACGATCCGGGAAGCCTGGAACTGCGGTGGAGCACCGAGAAGTCGTTTCACTATGGTTACGCCCCGATCGCCGAGGCCATCGCGCGCAACATGCGGCAGAGTCGTCAGACGTTGTATCCGTGTGAGCCGCACCTGATCTACCCGATGTGCAACGCCGTCGCGATGGTGGGACTGTGTGCCTACGACCGGCTCCACCACCGCGATCTCGCCGGCGATCTGCCTGAAAAGATGCGGCAATCGTTGTTCGACAACAAGTTCCGGCGTCGCGACGGACGCTTTGTCTTCGGACGCGGGCCGCTCGGCCTGGTCTTCCCACCGATGATCGCCAACGACGCCGTGATGACCTACTGGCTCAACGCCTTGACGCCGGATCTCGCGCACGACACCTGGGACACACTGCGTCGGACACGCATTCGCGACCGCTCGACGCGCATCGGACTGCGGACAACGCCCGTCGACCACCTCGACGTCGGGTCCTATCGGCCCGGTGATGGATGGGCGTGGGCAAATCTGCTCATCGCCGCGCACGAGATGGGAGACACCGAGGTCGCCGACACGATCACCGAGAAGATCGCCGCCGACATCGGGCTCGATCACTCTCCGCACGGCGCGCACAAACTCCACGGCGTCTCGACATGGGTCAACTGCGCCCATGTGCTGGGACGCATGACCAGACCCGACGGCATGCGGGACCTCGCCTCCGGCGAGATCGCCGACACCTGGCGCCACGGCCCTCACCTCGATTCGGCCGGCTATCCGGATGTTCTGGTCGCCAAGGCGCTCACCGACGGCACGACACTCCAACTCGTGCTGCGGCCCGGAGCCGGTCCGACCCGAACTGCGCTGCGACTCTCGAGACTCCGACCGAGCGCGACGTACGCGTTGCGCGGTGCGATTTCCGACGAGGTCACCGCAGACCACGACGGTCGGGCGATCATCGAGGTCGACCTGTCGGCGCGGCTGGAGGTGCAGGTCCGCCCGCACGTCTGAACCCGGCCACGATCAGGTGGACATACCAACGAGTGCGGCCCCTTCCGTTGTCGGAAGAGGCCGCACTCGTTTGTTCAGATCAGGCGATCAGGCGTTGCCCGACAGCTTCTCGCGAAGCGCCGCGAGCTGCTCGTCGCTGGCCAGCGATCCGCCGCCCGACGAAGAGGTCGACGAGGACGAGGTCGACGAGCTGCTACGGCTCTCCGACGCCGACGAGTAGTCCGTCGGGGCCTTCTCGGCCTCGGCCGCGGCAGCGGCGAACTTCTCGATCTGCGCGGTGTGCATCTTGTGACGACGCTCCGCCTCGGCGTAGCGCGCCTCCCAGGCCTCACGCTGCTTCTCGAAACCCTCGAGCCATTCGTTGGTCTCGGGATCGAAGCCCTCGGGGAAGATGTAGTTGCCCTGCTCGTCGTAGCTGTCGGCCATGCCGTACTTCGACGGGTCGAACTCCTCGGTGTAGTCCTCGTTGGCCTGCTTGAGGCTCAGCGAGATCCGGCGACGCTCCAGGTCGATGTCGATGACCTTGACCATCGCGTCGTCGCCGACGGCGACAACCTGGTCCGGAACCTCGACGTGACGCTCGGCGAGCTCCGAGATGTGCACCAGGCCCTCGATGCCCTCGTCGACGCGGACGAACGCACCGAACGGCACCAGCTTGGTGACCTTGCCCGGGACGATCTGACCGATCGCGTGGGTGCGGGCGAACTGGCGCCACGGGTCTTCCTGAGTGGCCTTGAGCGACAGCGACACCCGCTCGCGGTCCAGATCGACGTCGAGAACCTCGACGGTGACCTCATCACCCACGGTGACGACCTCGGACGGATGATCGATGTGCTTCCAGGACAGCTCGGAGACGTGAACCAGACCGTCGACGCCGCCGAGATCGACGAACGCACCGAAGTTGACGATCGAGGACACGACGCCCTTGCGGACCTGGCCCTTCTGCAGCTGGTGCAGGAATTCGCTGCGCACCTCGGACTGGGTCTGCTCCAGCCAGGCGCGACGCGAGAGCACCACGTTGTTGCGGTTCTTGTCGAGCTCGATGATCTTGGCCTCGATCTCCTTGCCGATGTACGGCTGCAGATCGCGGACGCGGCGCATCTCCACCAGCGATGCCGGGAGGAAGCCACGCAGACCGATGTCGAGGATCAGGCCGCCCTTGACGACCTCGATGACGGTGCCCTTGACGGCCTCGTCCTTCTCCTTGAGCTCCTCGATCGTGCCCCACGCGCGCTCGTACTGCGCACGCTTCTTGGACAGGATCAGCCGGCCTTCTTTGTCCTCCTTGGTGAGGACGAGTGCTTCAACCTCGTCACCGACGTTGACGACCTCATTGGGGTCCACGTCGTGCTTGATCGAGAGTTCGCGTGAGGGGATCACGCCTTCGGTCTTGTAACCGATGTCGAGCAGAACCTCGTCGCGGTCGACCTTGACGATGGTGCCCTCGACGATGTCGCCATCGTTGAAGTACTTGATCGTGGAGTCGATGGCGGCGAGAAAGTCCTCAGCCGAGCCGATGTCGTTGACGGCTACTTGCGGCGAGGGGATGGTGGAGGACGGCATATTGGTGAGTTGCTCCGGACAGATATGTAGTAGGTACAGTTTGGTCGTGC
>NZ_MVPX01000264.1:0-17928 GCF_002043085.1 Gordonia sp. i37
TGATGGTGGAGGACGGCATATTGGTGAGTTGCTCCGGACAGATATGTAGTAGGTACAGTTTGGTCGTGCTGGGAGTGCGTGAGCCCGTATCCAGGGCATGCGCAACCGCGCGAGATGGTGCACACGCGCTGAGACAACACTACTCCAGCGGCAATGCGCTGGGCAAATGCCGTACGGCCACGTTCGGAGCCCCCACGACCAGATCGACAGCGGGAGGCGCATACGATGGCCCACTCGGTGGAATTCATCCTCGATGAGGTCACTGACCAGCGGGTTCGCGCACAGTGGACCGCTCTCGCCGATGCCGGACTCCCGTCCCAGGCCGACATCCGATCGGCCACCAATCGGCCGCACATCACGGCTCTCGCCGCCGAGCGCATAGAGGCCGCGATCGACGAACCATTGGCGGCTGTGGGCGAACACATGCCGTTCGAGGTGGCCCTCGGCGCGGTGATCGTGTTCGGTCGCGGCAGCCTCCGCGTCGTCGCGCGCCTGGTGGTGCCGACGAGCGAACTGTTGTCGGTGCACGCTCGGATCCTGCGACTTGGTTCCGGGTTCGCCTTCGACGTTGCCGGGGACCGAGGGGTCTACGAGCACTGCTCACCCGGATCGTGGACGCCACACGTGACCCTGGCGCGACGTGTCCCGCTCGAGAACCTCTCCGCCGTGCTCGACATCGTTGAGCACAGCACCGCCGTCCCGAGAACGACGCGGGCGACCATCACCGGTGTGCGCCGCTGGGACCCCGAGATGCGGACAGCCGGCATCGTCGCCGGGCGTGACCACTGACATCGCGTGTGCCCGCGCCCCGGCAATCATATGAACGGAAGAATTGCCAAAACTCAATGACCGAAGCACGATGAATTGTCATTCTTCGCGGATCTTCTTTCGATCAAGAATTCATTCAACCGTGCGGATTCACCGTTTCAGACAATCGCTTGGCACGACCTCGTGATAGCCCTTAAGATTCGGCGGTGACCCGAATTCCCAGAGTCTTGACCGTCGCAGTGGCCGGCACAGTCTTGACGGCGCTCCTGTCGACTCTCGTCTCCGTCATCCTGGCTTCGCCGGCATCCGCGGCACCACTCGTGCCACCGTCCCAGGATCCCTTCTACACCACGTCACGACCGCTGGCCCACGTTGCGCCCGGCACCGAACTGAAGACCAGGGTTGTGGGTTTGGCGTACGGCGACAAGCGTTTTCCTGCGACGGCGACCCAGATTCTGTATCGCACCACAGATCAATTCGGCGCCCCGACCGCGGCGGTGACTTCGATCATCGAGCCTCTGACGCCGGGCCCACGCAAGATCATTTCCTACCACTCGCCATACGATGCACTCGGTTCGCAGTGCGATCCCTCGTATGCGCTACGCGGCGGAAACACCGGCCGTGGACCGGAGTTCGACGACCTCACCATCGGCACGCTGCTCGCGCAGGGGTACACGGTGGTCGCCCCGGACTATGAGGGCGTCAAGATGAGATGGACCATGGGTCGCGAATCCGCCCAGACCGCACTGGACAGCCTTCGAGCCGCTGAGCGCCATCTGCACGCCCCGGCGTCGACACCCGTCGGCTTGTTCGGGTACTCCGGCGGGTCTGTTCCCACCGGCTTCGCCGCCGACCTCGCGTCGACCTACGCCCCCGAGCTGAACATCATCGCGGTGGCGGCCGGCGGGGTGATCGTCAATCCCGCGCACAATCTTCCCTACGTGAACGGAAGCACCCAATGGGCGGGCGTCATCCCAGCACTGATGAACGTCTACAACGACGTGTTCGACCTGGGGATTCAGCGGTACCTCTCACCGAAGGGGACCACGATTCTCGCTCAGACACAGGGCAAGTGCCTCATCGATTTCGCGACGAAGTATCCCGGCCTGACCGACGCGCAGCTCCTCCAGCCGCAATACCCCAGTCTGCTCGACGTACCGGGCATACCGGCAGCGTTCAACCAGAACATCATGGGGCTCAAGGGCAAACCCCGTAGCCCGGTCTTCTTGGGTGTCGGCAACGTCGACGGCACCGGCGACGGCATCATGATCGACGCCGATGTGGCGGGCCTGGCAACGCATTACTGCCGAGAAGGCGTCCCCACCCAGTACAAGACCTATCCGAAGCTCAGTCATTTCGAAGCGTTCATCCCGTGGGCCGCGGACGCCGAGCGATTCCTGGCCGATCGGTTCGCCGGCCGCCCGGCCGGCTATTGCAGCGGCATCCCCACCGGTAACGCGCTCACCCCACTCCCGACTGCCTGACCACTGAGCGACGAGTCCGCAACCTACACTCGCGGATGTGGATTCCTCGTTCGGCGCTCCGGCTGCCCAGCATGTTCCGCGTGTGCTCGATGACATCGACTCGGCGGTGAGTGAGCGCGCCAACCGCTCATGGTGGGACGCCGAGAGCGGCGACTACCATGGTGAGCACGGCAGCTTCCTCGGCGCCGACACACCCGGCGGCGACTTCGTCTGGTGTCCCGAGGACCTGCGGGAGGCGGATGCGCAGCTCCTCGGTGAGGTGTCGGGTCGTCGGATCCTCGAGGTCGGCTGCGGCTCGGCGCCGTGCTCGCGGTGGCTCCTGACCCAGGGAGCGCACGTCGTGGGCATCGATCTGTCCCGCGGCATGCTCGGCCACGGCCTCGCCGCGATGGATCGCCTCGGCGAACCTCGGGTCCCGCTGATCCAGGCGACGGCCGAGTCGCTGCCGTTCGCCGACGCGTCCTTCGACATCGCGTTCTCGTCGTTCGGTGCGGTCCCGTTCGTCGCCGATTCGAGTCGCGTGATGGCCGAGGCCGCAAGGATTCTCGTTCCGGGTGGCCGGTGGGTGTTCTCCATCAATCACCCGATGCGTTGGATGTTCCCCGACGATCCTGGTCCGGCAGGACTGACGGTTGCCATCCCCTACTTCAACCGCACCCCATACTCCGAGGTCGATGCCGACGGCACCATCACCTACGTCGAGCATCACCGGACGATCGGCGACCGGGTGCGCGAGATCCGTTCCGCCGGGCTGATTCTCGACGACATCGTGGAGCCGGAGTGGCCGGACGACCACGAGCGCGTCTGGGGTCAGTGGAGTCCGCTTCGGGGACAGTACTTTCCGGGCACCGCGATCTTCTGCTGCCGCAAACCGCGGTGACACCTCGACACGGGATCGAACGATCACTTGCCGAGGTGCCCGGCTCACAGGAGTTTGGACAGGAAGCTCTTGGTCCTCTCGTGCTGCGGATTCGCGAGAACCTCACGCGGATCACCCTTTTCGACGACAACACCGCCGTCCATGAACACCAGCTGGTCGGCCACCTCGCGCGCGAAACCCATCTCGTGGGTGACCACCACCATCGTCATCCCGGACGCCGCGAGCTCCCGCATGACGCCGAGTACCTCGCCGACCAGTTCGGGATCGAGCGCCGAGGTCGGCTCGTCGAAGAGCATCAGCTTGGGTTCCATGGCGAGGGCACGAGCGATGGCGACTCGTTGTTGCTGCCCACCGGAGAGCTGGGCCGGATAGGTATCGGCCTTGTCCGCCAACCCCACCCGGTCGAGCAGTTCACGGGCACGCGCGAGTGCGGCGTCCTTCTTCTGCTTCTTGACCTGTGTCGGTGCCTCGATCACGTTCTCCAACGCAGTGCGATGCGGGAACAGGTTGAAATGCTGGAACACCATGCCGATGTCGCGCCGCTGCTTGGCCGCATCCTTCGGGCTCATCTCATAGAGCTTGTCGCCGCGTTCGCGGTACCCGATCAGATCACCGTCGACGTAGAGCCGCCCGGCATTGACCACCTCGAGATGGTTCACGCACCGCAAGAACGTCGACTTCCCCGATCCCGATGGGCCGATCAGACAGAGGACCTCACCCCTGGCGACCTCGAGGCTGATGCCCTTGAGCACCTGCAGGGTCCCGAAGCTCTTGCACACCCGATCGGCGCGAACCATCGGTGGCGCAGCGGTCTCAACGGCGCTCATCACTCTCCTCGTCGACTGCTAGCACTTTGTTCTGTGCGGCCGCCATCGCCTTCAATTGTCGGCCGGTCAACTGTCGCGACGCCCCTCGTGAGTAGTAACGCTCCAGGTAGAACTGGCCGACCATCAGCACGCTGGTGACTGCGAGGTACCAGGTCGAGGCCACCAACAGGAGCGGGATCGGCTGGAAGTTGACACCCGAGATGTCGTGCGCGACACCGTAGAGCTCGAGGCTGAACGGCACGGCGGTCACCAGGCTGGTGGTCTTCAGCATGCTGATGACCTCGTTGCCCGTCGGCGGGATGATGACCCGCATCGCCTGCGGCAACACCGTCCGGCGCATCGTCTGGGTCCATGACATCCCCAGCGCCACCGACGCCTCGGTCTGCCCCTCACCCACCGAGGAGATACCGGCGCGCACGATCTCGGCCATGTACGCAGATTCGTTGAGCGCCAGTCCGATCATCGCGAAGGTGAACGCGGCGTTGAGTGACTGGATGTCAAAGTGCGCGAACTGGACCACGAACGGGATGCCGAGGTCGATTTGCTTGTACAGCGACGGGAAGAGACCCCAGAAGACCAGCTGGACGTACACCGGGGTGCCACGGAAGATCCAGAGATACACCCACGACACCGATCTCAGCACCAGGTTGGGCGAGAGCCGCATCATCGCGAGGAGCACACCGAGCACGATGGCGATCACCATCGAGAGCACGGTCAGCGCAAGGGTGTACCCGACGCCCTTGAGAATGCGGGTGTCGAACAGATACTTGGCGTAGGT
The DNA here is from genome assembly GCF_002043085.1 of Gordonia sp. i37. Taxonomy (NCBI): domain Bacteria; kingdom Bacillati; phylum Actinomycetota; class Actinomycetes; order Mycobacteriales; family Gordoniaceae; genus Gordonia; species Gordonia sp. i37. The sequence goes on from NZ_MVPX01000264.1 coordinate 4,738, forward strand.
CCCCCAGCCGTATGCACTGTTGGTCGCCGCTCCCCACACGAACAGGAAGACGAGGATGAGCACGATCGCCGCAGCGATCCACTGCCCGGGATGTTTGAGGGGTACGGCCTTGATCGGTGCCGGCCCGGGCGAGACGTCCGGGTCGGCACCGATCGGGCCGGTTGTCGGAGCGGTCACCGTCAGCTGGTCGCGCCGTTGACGGTAGCGGTCGGAACGACTCCCGCCTCGACGCCCCAGTGCTCGGCGATGGCCTTGTACTGGCCGTTGTCGATGAGGTACTGGACGGCCTTCTGAACCGCTTGCACGAGTGAGGATCCCTTGGCGATCGGGTAGCCGTAGGGCGCGGAATCGAAGACCGGTCCGGCGGCCACGATCTTTCCGCCGGCTTGCTTGATCGCGTAGGCGGTCACCGGGGAGTCAGCCGACATCGCGTCGACGCGTCCGAGGACCAGGGCGTTGGTCGCCTCCGATTGGTCGGTGTACTTCTGGATCTGGATGGCGGGCTTCCCGGCGTCGGTGCACGCCTTGCTCTTTGCCGGTACCTCGTCGGTGTCCTCGACGGTAGTCGACTGCACCGCAACCTTCTTGCCACAGGCGTTGGTCGGGTCGATGTTCCCACCGGCCTGCTGCGCCCACTGGATGCCGGCGCTGAAGTAGTTCACGAAGTCGACCTGAGCCTCGCGATCCTTGTTATCGGTGAACGAGGACATGCCGATGTTGAAGGTGCCCGCCTGGATCGACGGGATGATCTTGTCGAAATCGGCCTCCTTGTACACCGGGGTGACGCCGAGGACCTTGCCGATCGCGTTCATCAGATCCACATCGAAGCCGATGATCTGACCGTTGCTGTCCTTGAACTCATTGGGCGCGTAGGGCACGTTGACACCGACGATCAACTGTCCGGACTCCCGGATTCCCGCCGGCAACAGTGCCGCGATGTCGGCTTGCTTGGCAACATCGACGGTTGTCGGCTGGATGGCCGAGCTACCGCCGGCACCCGTCGACGAGTCATCGTTCGAGCAGCCCGCCACCACAAGGGCGATTACCCCCACGAGCAACATGAAGATCCCGGGCAGACGTCGTAGGCTGCCGAACGATCGGAGATCGCGCATCACAACTATCCCTTCGCGCCTCGGGATCACTCTCCGGGGCAGGTCGGCCGATCAGAAGACAGGGCTGTCCCCCGCCGTCTGAACTTACTTCCTCGGAGCTGCTTTCACCGGTTGGTTACGAGAGATTAACCGGTTCGGCCTTGCCGACTCAGATGATCGACCACGGCGCGGCCGACATCGGCCGTCGTGGCAGTACCGCCGAGATCCGGTGTCCGGGCACCGGCGGCGACGCTGTCACCGACGGCGGTGTCGATGGCCGTGGCTGCCGCGAGCATCCGACTGTCGTCGTGGCGGGTTCCCCACCACCGCAACGCCATCGCGGCGGAGGCGATGATCGCGATCGGATCGGCCACACCGCGTCCGGCGATGTCGGGGGCTGCGCCGTGCGAGGCCTGCGCCATCACGACCGTGTCAGAGCAGTTGACCGATCCCGCGGTGCCCAACGATCCGGCGAGTTCACCCGCGAGATCGGACAGGATGTCGCCGAACAGGTTCTCGGTCACGACGACGTCGAAGTCGCCGGGCCGACGAACCAGCAGGGCCGCCATGGCATCGACGTGTTTGTCGTCCACCACGAGTCCCGGATACTGCTCGGCGACCTCCCGACACACATCCCGGAAGAGCCCGGTGGTCAGTCGCAGCACATTCGCCTTGTGCACGATGGTGAGCCGACCCGAACGTTCGCGCGCGAGTCGGCACGCCTGATGTGCGATCCGTTCGGTCGCCGCACGTGAGATCACCCCCACGGCGAGCGCGACGTCGGGCGTGGGCATGAATTCGCCCGACCCGACCGTCATGTTGCGATCGGCGTAGAAGCCCTCGGAGTTCTCCCGGACGATGACGACGTCGAGGTCGGGCGCGAGTGCGCCGACACGGGGCATCGCCCGGCACGGTCGCAGGTTGGCGTAGAGCCCGAATCTCTTGCGGATGGTCGCACCCGGGGTGAGGTCAGCGGCGAACTGCGCCGGGTAGCCCGCCGAGTCATGTGGGCCCAGGATCCAGATGTCGAGATCGTCGAGCGCCTCGAGCGTCTCCTCGGGGACCGGACGCCCGTGAGTCTCGATCGCCGTCACGCCGAGTGGCAGTGACACCCAATCGAATTCGATGCCGGCGAGCTCGCCCGCCGCGGAGACGACGTCCCTGGCGACGGGGACGATCTCCGGCCCGATTCCGTCGCCGTCCATGACACCGATGCGTCGTCGCGTCCTCGTTGTGTTCATCGGACCGAGCGTATCGGCTGAACCGACCTTGAACGGGCAGGCGTGCGACCCATCCACGCCTGCTGTTGACAGCGGGTGTGACGTGCCTCATGCTCTTAACCGAATCTGATTCGTTTAACCCTCCGCAGATCTCACAGCTTGCGAAAAGAGCACTCCCATGACCCGACAACCGGCGACCCCATCGATTGCCACTCCGCCCGAGCCGGCACGCCCCGAGGGCCTCGACAGTCCACCACCACCGGAAATCGGCCTGAAACAGAATGCGCTCGGCGCCCCCGCCATCGCCTTCATGGTGATCGCGGCGGCCGCACCGCTGACCGTGATGGCAGGCGTCGCCCCCTTGGCACTGTCCATCGGCGGGGCCGGGGCGCCGGTCGCCTACCTGGTTGCCGGTGCCGCGTTCGCGATCTTCGCCGTGGCCTTCATGGCGATGACCAGGGCAACCGGTGGAAAGGGAGCGTTCTACTCCTACATCACGCTCGGTCTCGGCCGGTCCGTCGGACTCGGATGCGGGCTGTTGGCCGTCGTCGCCTATAACGCCCTGCAGATCGGCGTCTACGGTTTGATGGCCATCCAGACCCAGGACGCGATCACCCGCCTGTTCGGCATCACCATCGGGTGGCCCTATCTCGCACTCGCCGCGATCGTTATCGTCTGGTACGTCGGTCGGCGCGGAATCGACGTCGGGGCGAAGTTCCTCGGGGTGCTGCTCTCCCTGGAAACCGGGATCCTGCTGATATTGGCGTTCGCCGTGCTGGCGCAGGGCGGCGCCCACGGGATCGGCTTCGACTCCTTCCATCCGTCCGCGGTGTTCGCTCCCGGAATGGGTGGCATCCTCGCCTTCGCCTTCGCCGCGTTCATGGGATTCGAGTCCACCGCGCTCTACCGCTCGGAGGCGCGCAACCCCGACCGGACCATCCCTCGGGCAACGTACTGGGCGGTCGGCTTCATGGCCATCGCGTACTGCTTCATCGTCTGGTCGATGGTGCAGGCCTTCGGCGCCCGCGAGGTCCAGGCCGCGGCCACCAACGACGTTGCGGGACTGTTCTTCTCCGCGATGACCCATTACGTCGGAACGTGGGCCACGGACGTCATGTCGATACTCATCGTGACCAGTGCTCTGGCCTCACAGATCGCTTTCCACAATGCGATCACCCGCTACACGTATTCACTGGCCCGCGACGGCGTGCTGCCCGCCTATCTCGACCGCACACACCCGGTGTTCCGGTCACCGGCGCGCGCCGGTGCACTGCAAACCGTCATCGCCACGGTCGTTGTGGGCGCCTTCGCCATCGCCGGCGCCGACCCCTACTACCGTCTCCTGCTCCTGGTGAACACCCCCGGAGTGGTCGGGATCATTGCGCTGCAACTGATCACCGCGATCGCCGTGGTGGCCTACTTCGCGCGCAAACGCCTCGTGCGAGTCGAACGGGTCGCCGTCATCGCCGGAATCGTCAGCATCGTGGTACTCGGTGTGGCGCTGGCGGTCCTGATCTCGAAGATCGAGCTGCTCACCAACGCCGACCCCACCACCAATACGTGGTTGGTCGGCCTCGTCGGCGCCGTGCTGCTCGCGGGAATCGCGGTGGCCCAATACTTCCGGCTGCGACGACCACGCGTCTTCGACCGCATCGGCGGGCTGTACGACGACCCGCATGCCGACACCGAACGCTGAACACACCGAGGAGATCACCGAAATGAGCCCGGCAGACACCGTCCTGTTCGCCCGCACCATCCACACCCTGCGCTCCGGCGCGCCCGTCGAGGCTATCGCCCTCCGCGACGGCCGGGTCACCGCCGTCGGCGACGCGCGCTCGATCAAGACCGAGATCGGTGGCGCCACCGACGTCATCGATCTCGGTGACGCAACCCTGACGCCTGGACTCATCGACGGACACATTCATCCGGTACTTGGCTTGAAGATGACCGCCGGACATGATCTTTCGTCGGTGACGAACCTCGACGAACTCGTCGTAGCGTTGCGCGCCGCACCCCGCACCGACGGGTGGGTGCTCGGCTGGGGGCTGGACCCCAACGTCTTCGGCGACCGCCCGATCACCCATGCGCCGATCGTCGAGGCACTCGGTGACGGTGTCCCCGTGTTCATCTACCTCTTCGACGCGCACTCGGCGCTCGCGAGTCCGGCCGCGCTGCACGCGGCGGAAGTGCACGGTCCACGCCCCTTTGCGGGCAACGCCGAGATCGTGTGCACCGACGGGATTCCCACCGGACATCTGCTCGAGCTCGAGGCCGTCGAGCTCGTTGACGGCGCCCTACCGAACGAACCGGCGGCTGCTCGTCGTCGGCGCCTACACGAGGTGCTGACCGCCATGGCCCAGTCCGGGATCACCTCGGGCAACGCCATGGACTTCGAGGCAGACAGCGGAGAACTCGTTGCCGCCCTGGAGGACTCGGGAGATCTACCGATACGGTTGCGGTTCGCACCGTTCTGCATGCCCGGCACCGATCGCGCACAACTCGACCACATCGTCGAGCTGCAGAGGCACGGTGGGCGGCGATGGCGGGTCGACGGGGTGAAGTTCATGATCGACGGCACCATCGACGGCGGGACCGCGTGGCTCGAACACGCCGACGCACACGGCGAATCGACCGCACCGCTGTGGCCCGATCCGGCCGAGTATCGCGAAGCCGTCCGTTATCTCGCCGCACGTGGGGTACCGACGGTGACCCATGCTATCGGCGACGCGGGTATCCGATATACCCTCGACACCCTCGCCGACACCCCCGCGACTCCCACCGGCGTCCGGCACCGGATCGAACACATCGAAACCCTGCCCGACGATCTCGTGTCGCGGTTCGCCGCGACCGGCGTCGTCGCCAGCATGCAGCCCAACCACTGCACCCTCTACACGCGTGGCGATCAGAGCGACAACTGGTCGGTCCGGCTCGGTACCGAGCGTGCGAACCGGGCGTTCCGCACCCGCGACATCCGCGACTCGGGAGCACTGTTGGCGCTCGGATCGGATTGGCCGGTGGCACCATTCGACCCGCGCAAGATCCTCGCCGACGCGCAGTTGCGGCGTCGCGCAGGCCATCTCGACGAGATCCCGGTGTGCCCGGAGCAGGGACTGACCGCGTCGATGGCCCTGGAGGGATACACCTCTCACGCCGCCCGCGCCCAGGGATCTGCCGACGCCGGCTGGATCGGGGTCGGCGCCCGCGCCGATTTCACCGCATTCGCCGTCGACCCGTTGACCGCCCCACCCGACGAGCTGGCCGACGCTCCCGTCGTCGCGACGATGGTCGACGGACGGTTCGTGTTCCGAGCATGATCGGTTAGCGCGGGGTGATGTCCTAGGCTGACGTCGTGCCCCGACCGACCTCGCCGCTCCTCGACCGCGACTCGATCGCTCGCGCCGCGCTCGCCGAACTCGACGCGAAGGAGACCTTCACCATGCCCGGGCTGGCCAAACGGCTGGGCGTGGCGGTCTCCTCGCTCTATCACCACGTCTCCGGACGGGAAGAGGTACTCGAGCTCGTGCGCGGCACCATCGCGGTGGCAATGGCCGACGACGTCGACTGGTCCGGCGGCTGGCGTGGAGCGGTCACCACGTGGGTACGGACCTACCGGGACGCCTTCGGAGCGCATCCGGCGCTGGTGCGAGCGCTCACCGGGCAGACGGTCGAAGCTCCGGCGATCCTGAACAGCTACGACCACCTCGCGCAGTGCCTCGTCGCCGCCGGATTCGCCGACACGGAGATCCTGCACCTCATCACGCTCCTCGACACCTTCGCGCTCGGCTCGGCGCTCGACGCCGCGGCACCGGCGACGGTGTGGTCGGTCGAGTCCCTCGCCGCCGACAGTGCGCTCGCCAGAGCGGTCGCCGCCGCCCCGAGCGGACGCCAACGCGCCGATGCCGCCTTCGATTTCGGGCTCGGCCTGTTACTCAACGCGCTGGAACGCCGACTGCTCCGGTAAATGCCCCGACCCACCCGCGTCACTCGACGCGTTGCTTGACCACGCACGATCCGGAGTCGAAGTGCGCGCAGACGTCTTCGGCGTCGGTGCGTGAGCTGGTGGGGCGGGCCACCACGTAGCGACTGCCCGATCCGAGCATCTCACCGGGCAGGATCAACGAGCCGTAGTGGTTGTCGCGGGCTTGTTCGGCCCGCCGATAGCTGCCGAACGCGCCGAACTGCGCGTACCAGACGGTGTCGGCGACCGGTGGCACCGGTAGCGATGGGGTCGGTGCGTCGCTCGGCTCGCTGTCCGCCGGTGTGGTGTCGTCGGTGGTGGTCTCGGTCGGTGTGGCCGACTCGGTCGTCGTCTGTGTGACGACGATTGTCGGAGCCGTGGAGCCTGCGGCCGTACTCGGACCCGTATTCCATTGGCCCCCGGACAGTTTGAGTCCCACGATGACCGCCGCGACGGCGATCAGACCGACGACACAACCCACCACGACCGGGACCACCCATGGCGGTCGGGTCGGGCGTCGGTCGTCATACATGCGCTGCTCGTGATCGTCGGTTACTCAGGATCGTCGGAGGGTGATCGTCAGTGCGCGGCGTCGTCCCACGACCGGCCGTAGCCGACCGACACCTCCAACGGCACCGACAGCGTGATGGCATTGCCCATCTCCTCGCGGACCACGGTCTCGACCTGATCGCGTTCGCCGTCGGCGACCTCGATGACGAGTTCGTCGTGCACCTGCAGCAGCATCCGCGAGCGCAGTTCCTCGGCGGTGAGCCGCTTGTGGACGTTGATCATCGCGACCTTGATGATGTCGGCTGCGGTGCCCTGGATGGGCGCGTTGAGCGCCATGCGTTCGGCTGCCTGTCGGCGCTGCCAGTTGTCGCTGTTCAGATCGGGGAGATAGCGTCGGCGGCCGAATAATGTTGCGGTGTACTCGTTTCGGCGCGCCTCGGCGACGACGTTGTGCAGGTAGTCACGGACCCCACCGAACCGGGCGAAGTAGGCCTCCATCTGTTCCTTGGCCTCGTCGCGGCTGATCCGCAGCTGCGCTGCGAGCCCGAAAGCGCTGAGCCCGTAGGCAAGTCCGTACGACATGGCCTTGACGCGGTGGCGCATCTCGGTGGTCACCTCGTCGATCGGCACGCCGAACGCGCGGGACCCGACGAAGTTGTGGAGATCCTCGCCGGTGTTGAACGCCTCGATCAGCCCTGCGTCCTCGGACAGGTGCGCCATGATGCGCATCTCGATCTGGCTGTAGTCGGCGGTCATGAGACAGTCGAACGGCGTCCCGTCCTCGGCGCGGCCGACGACGAAGCCGTGACGGATCTCGCGGCCGGCCTCGGTGCGCACCGGGATGTTCTGCAGATTCGGTTCGGTCGACGACAGTCGTCCGGTGGCCGCGACGGTCTGATTGAAGGTCGTATGGATCCGGCCGTCGTCGGCGACGGATTTCAGCAACCCGTCAACGGTCACCTTCAGCCGGGTGGCATCGCGATGCTCGAGCAGATGCGCGAGGAACGGATGCTCGGTCTTCTCGTACAACGTCTGCAGGGCGTCGGCGTCGGTGGTGTAGCCGGTCTTGGTCTTCTTGGTCTTGGGCATCTCGAGTTTGTCGAACAGCACCGTCTGCAGCTGTTTGGGCGACCCGAGATTGATCTGCTCCCCGATGACCTCGTAGGCCGCTTCCGCGGCGGCGCGGATGCGCTCGGAGAAGCCTTCCTCCAAGGTGCCGAAGTGATCGACGTCAACGGCGATGCCAGCGGCCTCCAGATCCGACAGGACGAACAGCAGCGGCAGTTCCATGTCGGTCAGCAGGGGCCGCGAATCGATGCGATCGAGTTCGGTGTCGAGGGTGTCGGCGAGTTCGGCGACCGCACGCGCCTCGAGCATGTGCTGCTCGGCCTGCTGGGCCAACCCACCGTCCTCGTCGAGCAGCGAGAGCTGATCGTTGCCTGCGCCGTCGTCGGCGCGCAGCTCTCGACGCAGGTAGCGCAAGGCCAGATCGTCGAGGTTGAACGAGCGTTGGCCGGGGCGCACCAGATAGGCGGCCAGCGCGGTGTCGCTGGTGACGCCGCGCAGCGTCCAGCCGCGCGAGCGCAGCGCGTGGATCGCCCACTTGGTCTCGTGCAGGGCCTTGGGTGTGTCCGGGTCGGCCAGCCAGCCACCGAGGGCCTTCTCGTCGGTCGGGTCGAGCTGGGTGATGTCGACATATGCCGACACGCCGTCCGCGGCGGCCAGGGCGATCCCGGTGATGTCGGCACCGACGACGGTATGTGGCGCGGTCACGGTCAGCCCGGTGCGCCCGGTGCGTGCGTGATCGTCGAGCCAGCCGGTGATCTGTCCGGCCGCCAGCACCGAACCGTCGAGATCGAAGCCCGCCTCCGCCTCCGGCTCGACCGAGCTGAGCGTGGAGAACAACCGATCCCGCAGCACCCGGAACTCGAGGTCGTCGAACAACTGGTGGATGCGGTCGCGGTCCCAGCCGACCCGGGCCAGATCGTCGGGCCCGGCAGGCAGCTGCATGTCTCGGATGAGTTCGGTGAGTTGACGATTCGTCTGTACCGACGCGAGATTGGCCCGCAGCGCGTCGCCGACCTTGCCCTTGACCTGATCGACGTGATCGACGAGGGAGGCCAGTGAACCGTATTCGCGAATCCACTTCGATGCCGTCTTCTCCCCCACGCCCGGGATACCCGGGAGGTTGTCGCTCGGATCGCCGCGCAGCGCTGCGTAGTCGGGGTATTGCGACGGCGTCAGCCCGTACTTCTTCTCGACCTCTTCCGGGGTGAAGCGGGTCAGGTCGGAGACACCCTTACGCGGGTAGAGGACGGTCACCGAATCGTCGACCAGCTGCAGCGAGTCCCGGTCACCGGTGACCACGAGGACCTTGAAGCCCTGTGCCTCGGCCTGGGTGGCGAGCGTGGCGATGATGTCATCGGCCTCGTAGCCGTCGATGGCGAACACCTGGATGCCGAGCGCATCGAGGACTTCCTTGGTGACATCGACCTGCCCGTTGAACTCGTCCGGCGACTTCGACCGCTGTGCCTTGTACTCCGGGTACATCTCCGAGCGGAAGGTCTTCCGCGAGACGTCGAACGCTGCGGCGATGTGCGTCGGCTCCTCGTCGCGCAGCAGGTTGATGAGCATCGAGGTGAAGCCGTACACCGCATTGGTGTGCTGACCGGTCTCGGTCTTGAAGTTCTCGGCCGGTAACGCGAAGAAGGCCCGGTAGGCCAGGGAATGCCCGTCGAGGAGCATCAGCGTCGGCTGGGTGCTGGCCTTGGTCTTGCCGCGGGTGGCGGTCGAACTCTGTGCGGGACTCACCCGGACGAGTCTAGTGGCGACCCCTGACAGACCTTCGCCGCCCGCAACGACCGGCCGAACCCGTCGCGGCGGTCATCCCTTGCGGAACATCGGCCACACCGACGGGCCGCCGGGAAGCCGTACCTCGCGCACCACCTCGAACCCGAAGCGCTCGTACAGCGGGATGTTGGCGACGTTGGAACTCTCGAGGTACGCCGGTCCGTCGACGCGTGCGATCCCGGCCTCGAGCAGGGCGGTGCCGATGCCCTCGCCATGACGGATCGCGCCGAGCTGCCCGAGGTACCAGTGCGGTTCTTCGGGTCGCAGCCTCGCGAAGGTCGACTCGACCACCGCACCGCGGCGAATTCCCGTCCGTAGCGAGCGGACGAACCCGGGCAGCGCACGGATCTCGTCGAGACGCGACACCCGATACCCGGGCGGATCCCACGCCGCGATCCCGACCGGCTCCCCGGCACGCACCGCGAGGTCCGGCGCCACGTCACTGCGGTGCGTCCACCGGACCAGGGTGCGGAACATCTGCACGTCGCCGCGCGGATCCGGCGCGATCCACCGGGTGACCGGATCGTCGATGAAGGCTTGCGCCAGAAGCGAACTGGTCACATCGAGATCGCGGGTGGGAACAACCGTCGTGTCGGCCATGTACCGACTCTACGTGCAGGCCGAGGCGAACCGGACTCAGGCGACGCCGAGGTATGCCTCGCGCACGGCGTCGTCGACGAGCAGATCCTTGCCTGCCCCCTCCTTGGTGATCGATCCGGTTTCGAGGATGTAGCCGCGGTCGGATCGGCTCAGTGCCTGCTGCGCATTCTGTTCGACCAGTAGGATCGTCGTGCCCTCGCTGTTGATCTGTCCGATGATCCGGAAGATCTGTTGGATCACCATGGGCGCCAGACCCATCGACGGTTCGTCGAGCAGGAGCAGCTTGGGCCGAGCCATCAGCGCACGCCCGATGGCCAGCATCTGCTGCTCACCCCCGGACATGGTTCCGCCGAATTGTTTTCGGCGTTCACCGAGCCGCGGGAACACCTCGAACACATGGTCCAGGGCCTCGTTGTAGGACGTCTTGTTCTCGAATTTCCGCCCGTAGCAACCCATGTCGAGATTCTCGAGAACCGTCATCCCCGGGAAGATGCGCCGCCCCTCCGGCACCTGGATGATGCCGCGTTTGACCCGCTCGTGCGGTGCAAGTCGGGTGATCGACTCTCCGTTGAAGCGAATGTCGCCCTGTGTCAGCTTGTTCAGCCCGGAGATCCCGCGCATCGTCGTCGACTTGCCGGCACCGTTGGCACCGAGCAGGGTCACGAGTTCGCCCGCCTCGACCCGCAACGAGATGCCGTGCAGCGCCTGGATGCGTCCGTAGTGGATGACGACGTCGGTGAGTTCGAGAACCGGCGGTGCCGACACCGTTTTCCCCGACACCGCCTGCCCCGACTCTGGCTGTGCCGACTCTCGTGCTGCTGACTCGTGCGGCTCAGACATGTTCGTCGATCTGGTCATCGGGTACCCCCAGGTAGGCGGCGATCACCGCCGGATTGTCGCGGACGTCTTTGGGTGACCCCTCGGCGATCTTGCGGCCGAACTCGAGCACCACGATCCGGTCGGTGACGCCCATGACCAGTCGCATGTCGTGTTCGATGAGCAGGATCGTGTACCCGTCCTGGCGGATCTTCTCGATCAGGCCCATCAGTGCGGTCTTCTCGCTGGGGTTGAAGCCGGCGGCGGGTTCGTCGAGGCACAGGAGTTTCGGTTCGGTGGCCAGTGCTCGCGCGATCTCGAGTCGACGCTGATCGCCGTAGGGAAGGTTGGATGCTTTTTCCGCGGCACGTGGACCGATCCCGACGAACTCCAGCAGCGCCATCCCGCGATCCACGGCATCACGCTCTTCCCGGTAATGCCGGGGCGTCCGCAGAATGCCGCCGAACACCGAGGTCTTGTGGCGCGCATCGGTGCCCACACAGACGTTCTCCAGCGCCGTCATCTCTCCCCAGAGCCGGACGTTCTGGAAGGTGCGGGCAATACCTCGACGGGTGATCTTGTGCTGCTTGAGCTTTCCCAACGGCGCATTGTCGAAGGTGACCGTGCCGCGGGTCGGTCGATACACCCCGGTGATCGCGTTGAAGCAGGTCGTCTTACCCGCACCGTTCGGTCCGATGAGGCCGAGGATCTCACCGCGGCGGATCTCGAAACTGACGTCGTCCAGGGCGGCCAACCCGCCGAACTCGACGGTCAGTCCCTCCACCTTGAGCAGGGTTTCGCCCTCGTCGACCGCGATGTCACGTTGCGGTGCAACGGCTTCGGCGACCGCTGCGGGATCGGCCAGATCCGGGTCGATGTCGGCCGGGTTGACCAGGGTGGTCGCCTCGGGGTCTGCGCGCACCTCGGCGATCTGCTTGGTGAGGTCCGGTGCACCGGATGCCGGGTTCGGTTCGTCGGGCGTGCGGTGACTCATGCGGCCGCCTCCTCGGTCGACGGCGCCGGTTTGGGGGTGCGTCGGATCGCGGCGTACACCTGGCGTCCGAACGTGATCAGCCGGGCGCGTGCCGGGAACAGACCCTGTGGACGGAAGATCATGAGCACCACGAGGGCAATCCCGAAGAACAGATACTTGTACTCACTCAACGCTTCTCCACCCACCGAGATGCCCTGCACGCGGGCGGGTAGGTAGATGATGATGAACGCACCGGCGATCACGCCGAGCTTGTTGCCCTGGCCACCGAGTACGACCGCACACAGGAACAGCATCGAGTTGATGACGGTGAATGCCGTGGGGTCGACGTACTGCACCTGCCCGGCGTAGAACGCCCCGGACAGACCGCCGATCCCGGCACCGATGACGAACGCCCACAGTTTGTACTTGAAGGTCGGTACGCCCATGATCTCGGCGGCATCCTCGTCCTCGCGAATGGCCACCCAGGAGCGACCGACACGGCTGCGCTCGAGGTTGCCGATGACGATGAGCACGATGATCACCGCCACGATGCCGAACCAGTACCACCACACGCCGTAGTTCAGTGACGAGGTGTTGTTGGCGGTGGAGAACACACCACCGGGGCTGTCGGCGGACCGGCCGATCTCCGGGTAGAGCACGCTCTGCAGCCCGGTGGCACCGTTGGTGACGTCGGTGAGGTTGTCGGCGAGCAGCCGCACGATCTCACCGAAGCCGAGGGTCACGATCGCGAGGTAGTCGCCGCGCACGCGCAGCGTCGGGGTGCCCAGGATGACACCGGTGATCCCGGTGATGATGATCGCGAGCGGCACACACGCCAGCCAGGCCCACGGACCGGAGAAGAACCCGTGGTCGGTGCTGCCCCACAACGGGCTCGACGGGCTGGTCATCAGCGCGACGACATACGCGCCGACGGCGTAGAACCCCACGTACCCCAGGTCGAGGAGACCGGTCTGCCCGACCACCACGTTGAGACCGATCGCGATCAGGGCGGTCATCGCGAAGGTCGCCATCACCACCCCGAAGTTGGTGGCGGTCGTGGTGATGAGCGGTGGATTGATGACGGGAAGCAGGGCGATCAGGATGATCAGCGGAACCCCGACGAGCCACTGCATGACCCGCGGCAGGCCTTCCCACCATGTTCGGATGGGGGGG